>NZ_NCAS01000041.1:0-18112 GCF_002255515.1 Acidiphilium sp. 20-67-58
CACGCTCCGATCCATCCGGATCGGACACCGTGCTCTTTCTTGTTGATTGTCAGAGCATCTTTATCCGATCAGATGTTTCCATCTGATCGGATGATGCTCTGGCATTCAGGCGGGGATGGGAACGCGCCGCGCACCGCGCTTGCCGGCGAGGGCCGCCGGCGCCGCCGAGCCCGGCATCGCCATGCCGTCCTCCCGCGTGTGGAAACCCGCCGCGCGGTCGGCAAGCCGGGCGGTTTCATCCTTGAGCGACACGGTGGCCGCCGCCGTCTGCTCGACCATGGCGGCATTCTGCTGCACCGCCTGGTTCATCTGCCCGGCGGCGGCATTCACCTCAGAAAGGCTGCTGGCCTGCCGCGCGGCGGAATCCGAGATCTCGGTGATGAGACGATCGAGCGCGATCACGTTTTCGCTGATCATGTCCAGCGCCGTGCCTGTCTCGCCGACAAGGCGCACCCCCTCGCCCACCTGTTTCGACGAGCGCGCGAGGAGCGTCTTGATCGATTTCGCGGCATCGGCTGAGCGATGCGCCAGCGCCCGCACCTCGGATGCGACGACGGCGAAGCCGCGCCCGGCATCGCCGGCGCGCGCGGCCTCGACCCCCGCATTCAGCGCGAGCAGGTTGGTCTGAAACGCCACCTCGTCGATCATGCCGATGATCTGGTCGATCTCGCGCGAGGAGGCCTCGATCTGCCGCATCGCCGCCACCGCCTCGCTGACGATGACGCGGGACTTGTCGGCCGCGCCATTGGCCGATTGCGCGGCCTCGTTGGCGCGGGCGGCATTTTCCGCGGTCTGCTGCACCCCGCTGGTGATCTCGTTGAGTGCGGCGGTGGTCTGCTCAAGAGTCGCGGCCTGCTGCTCGGTGCGCCGCGCAAGGTCCTCGGCGGCGCGGGCAATCTCGTCCACCCCGCCATTGATCTCGCCGGTGCTGCGCTTCACCCCGCCGAAACTCTCGTCGAGCTTGCCCACCGCATCGTTGAAATCGTCGGCGAGGCGCGCGTATTCCTCGGGCAGCTCCTCGGTCATCCGATACGAGAGATCGCCTGCCGCCAGCGCGGCCAGCGCCCGGCCGAGCGCCGCGGTCACCGCCGCATTGGTCGCCGCCGCCCTATCCTCGACCGCCTGGCGCTTCGTGTCGAGCTCGTCGAGATAGACCGCGATGGCGAGGTCCATGTCGAGGAAGGTGGCCTTGATCAGCGCGCCGAGATCGGCCGCCGCGTCGCCCTCCTGCCCGCTGCGGCGGCGGAACAGCCCCGCCGGCTTCGGCTTGCGCGCCTCCAGCACGCCGGCGGCGATGCGTTCGAGGATCAGCGCATAGCCCGCGATATACCAGCGCGGCTCCAGGCCGATGCGCGCATGAACCTCGCCCACCCGCGTCACCGCGGCGACATAATCGTCATCGAACAGCGCGTCTGCAATGCGCGTCCAGTGGCCGTTCTGCCGGGTCTGCGCGGTATCGATCGAGGCTCTGCTGGAAAAGAACGCGCTCGCCTCCGGATTCCGCGCCAGCCGGTCGTAGAATTCCGCAAGCGCGCTGGACACGGCGCCGGCCAGAACCGGCTTCAGCGTCCGCAACCGGTCCCGCACCCGTTCGTCGAGCCCGATGAATTCAAGTCTATGCGCGATGGTCCGGCGGCTATGGCTGGTCATGAACGGCGCGTCCTCAAATTTATTTCACAAATTCAAGAATTATCATGTAACCCTTAAATTCCCGCTAATCCGGTATTGAAATTATCATAAACACGCCATGCGCAGGTCCCATGCGGTGGCATGGCGCAGACGCAGCGCGGCGAACTTGCTATCCAGTGGGCGCGATACGGAGCGACGAGGGAACTGGGCATGGCACGACCGATGGAACCGATGGCAGGGCAGGCGCGCGGAGGACAGGGCTGATGATGGACGGCTCGTCCCACCCCCGCACGGCCAATCGCCGGCAGGCCGAGATCATGAACCTGCTGCAGGATGCCGGGCGCGTCTCGGTCGAGGATCTCGCCGCCCGCTTCGGCGTCACCCCGCAGACGATCCGGCGCGATCTGAACGAATTGTGCGAGGTCCACCGCCTCACCCGCGTGCATGGCGGCGCGATGATCGCCTCCAGCGTCGCCAACCTCGCCTATGACGCGCGCAAGCTCGTCGCCCAACCGGTCAAGCAGCTGATCGGCGAGGCGGCGGCGCGCCTGATCCCCGACAATTCCTCCCTGCTCATCAATATCGGCACCACCACCGAAGAGGTCGCCCGCGCCCTCGCCCAGCACAGCGGCCTGCTGGTGATCACCAACAACCTGCACGTCGCCGCCGAGCTTCACCGCTCGCCCGGCGTCGAGCTGATCATGGCCGGCGGCACCATGCGCCGCGCCGATGGCGGCATCGTCGGCGCCACCACGGTCGAGCAGATCCGCCAGTTCCGCGCCGATTTCGCGGTGATCGGCACCTCCGCGATCGACCGCGACGGCACCCTGCTGGATTTCGACAGCCGCGAGGTGCAGGTCTCGCGCGCGATCATCGAATGCGCCCGGCGGGTGATGCTGGTGGCCGACAGCAGCAAGTTCAACCGCTCCGCCCCGGTCCGCATCGCCCATCTGAAGGATGTCGACGTTCTCGTCACCGACCGGCTGCGCACGCCCGAAAGCCGCGAGCTTTGCGAACGGCTCGGCACCGAGGTGGTGGAAACCGCCGGCGAGGAGGAGGGCGACATCGCCGACTGACCGGAGCCGCAACGCCGCACCCGCGCGGGTTCGCATTCGCGCACGCACAGTTTTCGTTTTCTCATTCGTTTTGAGTATTGACCCCCGGTTTTTGTTCGTATTAATGTTCGCTTCAACAAGCGAACAGCGACGAAACGCAAACGCGGGAGGTTTGGCTGATGGCGTCCGCACCGGACAGTTCGGGGATCCATGACATTGCGATCATCGGCGGCGGCATCAACGGATGCGGCATCGCCCGTGACGCGGCGGGGCGGGGCTGGTCGGTCTTTCTCTGCGAGGCGGGCGATCTCGGCGGCGCCACCTCGGCGGCTTCCACCAAGCTGATCCACGGCGGCCTGCGCTATCTCGAATATTACGAATTTCGCCTGGTGCGCGAGGCGCTGATGGAGCGCGAGGTGCTGTGGAGCATCGCGCCGCACATCATCTGGCCGCTGCGCTTCGTGCTGCCGCACCACAAGGGGCTGCGCCCGGCCTGGATGCTGCGCCTCGGCCTGTTCATCTACGATCATCTCGGCGGCCGGAAAAAACTGCCGCCCACCCGCACCCTGCGGCTCCGGCGCGATCCGGCGGGCCAGCCGCTCGATGTTCGTTTTGTGCGCGGATACGAATATTCCGATTGCTGGGTCGAAGATTCGCGCCTCGTCGTGCTCAACGCCCGCGATGCGGCGGATCGCGGCGCCGAGATCGCCCCGCGCACCCGCTGCGTTAGCGGCGCGCGCGAGGACGGGCTCTGGACGCTGACCGTCCGCGACGAGCAGAGCGGCGAAACCCGCATCGTCCGCGCCCGCACCCTGGTCAACGCCGCCGGCCCCTGGGTGGCCGAGGTGCTGCAACAGGTGCTGCGCGCCAACAGCCCCGCCTCGGTCCGCGCCGTGCAGGGCAGCCACATCGTCGTGCGGCGGCTCTACGAGGGCGAGCATTGCTACATCTTCCAGAACGAGGACGGGCGGATCTTCTTCGTCATCCCCTATGAGCGCGACTTCACCCTGATCGGCACCACCGACCGCGACTATCACGGCGACCCCGCCGCGGTGCGCGCCTCGGAGGAGGAAATCGCCTATCTCTGCCAGTCCGCCAGCGCCTATTTCACCCGGCCGATCGCGCCGTCCGATGTCGTCTGGGCCTATTCCGGCGTCCGCCCGCTCTATGACGACGGCGCCTCGAAGGCCCAGGCCGCGACGCGCGACTACGTGCTGGAAATGGACGCCCCGGCCGACGGCCCCGCCTTGCTCTCGGTCTTCGGCGGCAAGATCACCACCTATCGCCGCCTCGCCGAATCGGTGCTCGACCGTCTCGCCCCGCATCTGCCTGCCGCCGCCGGCAAGGCGAAGGGCTGGACCGGCCACGCCGCGCTGCCCGGCGGCGATTTCCCGCCCGAGGGCTATGCCGCCGAGGTCGCATCGCTCCGGCGCGACTATCCCTTCCTCGCCGTGCGCCTCGCCGAGCGGCTGATCCGCGCCTATGGCACCCGCGCCCGCGCCCTGCTCGGCGCCGCGGCACGGATGGAAGATCTCGGCCGCAGCTTCGGCGCCGACCTCACCGAGGCCGAGCTGCGCTACCTGCACGACCACGAATTCGCCCGCACCGCGGACGACGTCGTCTGGCACCGCAGCAAGCTCGGCCTGCATCTCACCCGCGAGGAGATCGCGGCGATCGATAGCTTCATGCCAACACTCGCCACGGCGGACGCGCGGGGATGAGGCGCGCCGCACCCCACGATTGCCGGAGACGGGGCCGCCCGGCCCACCGCCCGCACCGCGCGGGCCGGGCCAGCTTCCCCCCCGATCCGGGCGTTAGAGCATCATCCGATCAGATGAACTCATCTGATCGGGTAAAGATGCTCTGGTGATCAACAAGATAGAGCACGGCATCCGATCCTGATGGATCGTAACGCGCTCTAGCCCGGACCATCAACAGCCACAGGGAGGAACAACAATGTCACGTTACGTAGGAGCCATAGACCAGGGCACGACAAGCTCGCGCTTCATCGTGTTCGACAAGGGCGGAAACATCGTCTCCGTCGCGCAGAAGGAGCACCGGCAGATCTATCCGAAGCCGGGCTGGGTCGAGCACGACCCGATGGAGATCCTCTCCAACACTAACGAGGTCGTCGGCGCCGCCCTCGCCCGCGCCAACCTCACCGCCTCCGACCTCGCCGCCGTCGGCATCACCAACCAGCGCGAGACCACCCTGCTGTGGGACCGCAAGACCGGCCAGCCGCTCTGCAACGCGCTGGTCTGGATGGACACCCGCACCGACCAGCTGGTCCAGCAATTCACCCGCGATGGCGGGCAGGACCGCTTCCGCGCGAAAACCGGCCTGCCGCTCGCGACCTATTTCGCCGGGCTCAAGCTGCGCTGGATTCTCGACAATGTCGAAGGTGCGCGGGCCAAGGCCGAAGCCGGCGACGCGCTGTTCGGCACCGTCGATTCCTGGCTCACCTGGAATCTCACCGGCGGGGCGAATGGCGGCCATCACGTCACCGACGTCACCAATGCCAGCCGCACCATGCTGATCGACCTCGCGACCTGCGCCTGGGACGATGACATGCTGAACGCCTTCGGCATCCCCCGCGCCTGCCTGCCGCGGATCGTCCCCTCTTCCGCGGTCTATGGCGAAATCCGCACCGCCCCGCTGCAAGGCACCAAACTCGCCGGCATGCTGGGCGACCAGCAGGCCGCCCTGGTCGGGCAGACCTGCTTCGCCCCCGGCGAGGCCAAGAACACCTACGGCACCGGCTCGTTCCTGCTGATGAACACCGGCACCGAGCCGGTGCAGTCAAAGGCCGGGCTGCTCACCACCCTCGCCTACCAGTTCGGCACCGAAAAGCCGCGCTACGCGCTGGAAGGGGCGATCGCCATCACCGGCGCGCTGGTGCAATGGCTGCGCGACAATCTCAAGCTGTTCGACGTCGCCCCCCAGATCGAGCCGCTCGCCCGCAGCGTCGAGGATAATGGCGATGTCTACATCGTCCCCGCCTTCTCCGGGCTCTACGCGCCCTATTGGAAGGACGACGCCCGCGGCGTCATCGCCGGGCTGACCCGCTACGCGACCCGCGCCCATCTCGCCCGCGCCGCCCTCGAATCCACCGCCTACCAGGTGCGCGACGTGGTCGAGGCGATGCAGGAGGATTCCGGGATCCGCCTCGCCACATTGAAGACCGATGGCGGCATGGTCGCCAACGAATTGCTGATGCAGTTCCAGGCCGACATCCTGAACGCCCCTGTCGTCCGCCCGAAAATGACCGAAACCACCGCCCTCGGCGCCGCCTACGCCGCGGGTCTTGCCGTCGGCTACTGGGCCAATCTCGAGGATCTGCGCGCCAACTGGGGTGTGGACAAGACATGGGAGCCGGCAATGGCCGCCGAAACCCGCGACAAATACTACCGTTCCTGGAAGAAGGCGGTCCAGCGCTCCTTCGCCTGGGTTGACTGATCAAACAGCCAATCAAACGACAAGAGAAACAGAAATGTCCATTTTCACGGGTGAATTCCTTGGCACCGCGACCCTGATCCTGTTCGGTGACGGCGTTGTGGCAGGTGTCCTGCTCAACCACTCGAAGGCCCAGAATTCGGGCTGGATGGTGATCACGACGGGGTGGGCCTTCGCGGTGCTCGCCGGCGTGTTCGTCGCCAAGGCCTGCGGCAGTCCGGCGGCCTATATCAACCCCGCCTTCGCGATCGGCATCGCCGTCGACCACGGCAACTGGACCGGCATCCCCCAGGCCATCGCCGGCGATTTCCTCGGCGCCTTCGCGGGCGGCGTGCTGGTCTTCCTGCAATACCTGCCGCACTGGAAGGAAACGCCGGACCAGGGGCTGAAACTCGCGGTGTTCTGCACCGCACCGGCGATCCGCAACGTCATGACCAACATGATCAGCGAAATCATCGGCACCTTCGCGCTCACCTTCATCATCGGCGCGATCTTCTCCAAGGCCGCTTCGCCGCACGGCATTTCCGACGGCATGGGCCCCTATCTGGTGGCGGCGCTGGTCTGGGGCATCGGCCTGTCGCTGGGCGGGACCACCGGCTATGCGATCAACCCGGCGCGCGATCTCGGGCCGCGCATCGCCCACGCGCTGCTGCCCATCCCGGGCAAGGGCGGGTCTGACTGGGGCTATGCCGCCATCCCGGTGGTCGGCCCGGTGATCGGTGCCTCCCTCGCCGGTCTCGCGATGGCCGCCTTCCACATGTGACACTCCGCCGCCGGGGTGCGCGGGCGCAGCCGACGGCGTCCGCGCCGAACCAGCGAAAGCCCCTGTTCGCCGCACCGGCGGCGGCACCTCCCGCCCGGACCATTCGTCCGGGCGTTTTTTTGCGACCGGGCAAGGATTGCCGGCCGAAGGGCGGCTCCCTTGGCCAGCATGCCACACCTATTCGCTGAACCTGATATGATAATAAAAAAAGCGAACGTTGTTTTCATATCGTCAACGAAATTTACTTTTAATTTACGCGCATGAGCTATGGTGGCGGTCATGCAGCAAGCGGCGACCCCATCGGCTTACCAGGGCAATCCCCGGGATGAGGAGGAGGACGACACCGAGGTCCTCATCGCCCTCGCACAGGACGTCTGGGCGGATATGGCAAGGCGCCACATCGTGCCGACGCCGCGCGCCTACGAAATCTGCTTCGCCTATCGCCGGGGCAGCAATCTCGAACTCAACGCCTTTCTCGACCGTCACCACCCCGATCTCGACAATCTGACGCCCGCCGCCGCCGACGCCATCCACGCGCGCTTCCTCGCGGACGAAGCGGCGCGGGACGCCGTCTCCGAAGGGGCGAAAGGCATCCAGGAAGCGGCGGAGGCGCTGGTCAACCACGTCTCCGGCAACCAGAAGGCACTGAAGGAATACGGCGACGTGCTGGAAGGCTGGGCCAGCCGGCTCGATCACGAGCCGACCATCGCCAGCCTCGTCGCCGCCGTCGCCGCCCTCACCGCCGAAACCACCCGCGCCGCCGCCCGCAACCGCGCGCTCGAGGAAAAACTCGCGGCCTCCGTCCAGCGCATCGCCCGGCTCCGCCAGTCCCTCACCGCCGCCCGCGCCGAAGCGACGACCGATGCGCTGACCGCCATCACCAATCGCCGCGCCTTCGATGCCAAGGCGAAGCGCTTCATCGCCCAGCGCCGGTCGGACGAGCCGCTGGTCGCCTCCGTCGTCCTGTTCGACATCGACAATTTCAAATGGTTCAACGACGTCCACGGCCACCAGACCGGCGACCTGATCCTCCGCCTCGTCGCCCGCCTGCTGTCGGACAGCGTCAAGGGCCGCGACACCGTGGCCCGCTATGGCGGCGAGGAATTCATCGTCCTGCTCGCCGGCGCCGACCTGCCCTCCGCCCTCTCGGTGGCGCGGCAGATCTGCCAGTCGATGGCCGATCGCAAGCTGGTCAAGCGCTCCTCGCGGCAGGAACTCACCCAGGTCACCCTCTCCGCCGGCGTCGCGGAATACATCCCCGGCGAAACCCTCGCCGCCTGGACCAGCCGGGCCGACGCGGCGCTCTACCGCGCCAAGGAACTCGGCCGCAACCGCGTCTGCAGCGAGCGCGACCTGCCCGGCTGACCCACCCCGCCCGGCCGTGCTACAGTTCGGCCATGCCACACGCCGATTTCGTCCATCTCCGCGTCCACTCCGCCTATTCGCTCTCCGAAGGCGCGATCAAGCCGGACAAGATCGCGACCCTCGCGCGCGACAACGCGATGCCCGCCGTCGCCATCACCGACACCTCGAACCTGTTCGGCTCGATCGAGTTCTCCCAGGCCTGCATGGGCAAGGGCGTGCAGCCCATCGTCGGCTGCCAGATCGGCCTTGCCCGCGCCGAGCAGAAACTCCTCCCGCCCGACCCGCTGGTGCTGCTCGCGAAGGACGCCACGGGCTTCGCCAATCTCTCGAAACTCTCCTCCCGCAGCTTTCTCGACACCGAACCCGGCCTCCGCCCGCAAATCAGCCTCGACACGCTGCGCGACCATCACGAAGGCCTGTTCCTCCTCACCGGCGGCCGCTTCGGCCCGATCGGCCGCCTGCTCGGCGACGGCCAGCGCCCCGAGGCCGCGCGCCTGCTCGCCGCCCTCGCCGAAACCTTCCCCGACCGTCTCGCCGTCGAGCTGGAGCGCCACGAACTGCCGGCCGAGCGCGCGGTCGAGCCCGGTCTGATCGCCCTGGCCGATGAAGCCGGCCTGCCGCTCGTCGCCACCAATGAATGCTTCTTCGCCACCGAGACGATGCACGAGGCGCACGATGCGCTGCTCTGCATCGCCGAGGGCCGCCTGCTGTCCGAGGCCGAGCGCCGCCGCGTCACGCCGCATCACTGGTTCAAGCCGGCGGCGAGGATGCGCGCCCTCTTCGCCGACCTGCCCGATGCCTGCGACAACACGCTGGCCATCGCCCGGCGCTGCGCCATCGCCGCCCCCACCCGCAAGCCGCTGCTGCCGATCTGCCCCAAGGTGCGCGAAGGCGCGACCGAGGCGGAAACCCTCCGCGCCATGGCCGAGGAGGGTCTGGCACTCCGCCTCGCCGCGATGGGCGCCGACGCGGCGACGGCGGCGACATACCGCGAGCGCCTCGCCCTCGAACTTGGCATCATCGAGCAGATGGGCTTCCCCGGCTACTTCCTGATCGTGGCCGACTTCATTCAGTGGGCGAAATCCCAGGGCATCCCGGTCGGCCCCGGCCGCGGCTCCGGCGCCGGCTCGCTCGCCGCCTGGGCGCTGCTGATCACCGATATCGACCCGATCCCCTTCAACCTGCTGTTCGAGCGCTTCCTCAACCCCGAGCGCGTCTCGATGCCGGATTTCGACATCGATTTCTGCCAGGAGCGGCGCGACGAGGTGATCGCCTATGTCCGCCGCGAATACGGCGCCGACCGCGTCGCCCAGATCATCACCTTCGGCAAGCTCCAGGCCCGTGCCGCGGTGCGCGACGTCGGCCGCGTGCTCGGCCTGCCCTATGGCCAGGTCAACAAGGTCGCCGAAATCGTGCCCAACAACCCGGCCAAGCCGATCCCGCTGGCCGAGGCGGTCGAAACCGAACCCCGCCTGCGCGAGATGCGCGAAACCGACGAGGCGGTGAACCGCCTGATCGAGATCGCCACCCAGGTCGAGGGCCTCTACCGCCACGCCTCCACCCATGCCGCCGGCGTCGTCATCGGCGACCGCCCGCTCGCCGAGCTGGTCCCGCTGTACAAGGACCCCCGCGCCGACATGCTCATCACCCAGTATTCGATGAAGCATGTCGAACAGGCCGGCCTCGTGAAGTTCGACTTCCTCGGCCTGACCACGCTGACCATCATCAGCCGGGCGCTGAACTTCCTCGACGGCCTCGGCACCCCGGTCGACATCGCGAAAATCCCGCTCGACGATACGAAAACCTACGAAATGCTCTCCCGCGCCGAGGCCGGCGGCGTGTTCCAGCTCGAGACCCAGGGCTTCCGCGACGTGCTGCGCCAGATGCGCCCCGACCGCTTCGAGGACCTGATCGCCGCTGTCGCCCTCAACCGCCCGGGCCCGATGGCCAACATCCCCGCCTATTGCGCCCGCAAGCACGGCGAATCCTGGGAAAGCCCCGACCCGTCGATCCACGAGATCCTCTCCGAGACCTACGGCATCATGGTCTACCAGGAGCAGGTCATGCAGATCGCCCAGAAAATGGCCGGCTACAGCCTCGGCGCCGCCGACCTGCTGCGCCGCGCGATGGGCAAGAAGATCCGCGCCGAGATGGAGGCGCAGCGGAAAATCTTTGTCGAGGGCGCGGTCGCGCGCGGCACCGCCGAGGCCAAGGCCATCGAGGTGTTCGAGCTGATGGCGAAATTCGCCGATTACGGCTTCAACAAATCCCACGCCGCCGCCTACGCGCTGGTCTCCTACCAGACCGCCTGGCTGCGCGCGAACCACCCCGCCGCCTTCATCGCCGCCTCGATGAGCCTGTCCCAGGCCAACCACGAGAAGCTCGCCGCCCTCAAGCAGGACGCGGTGCGGATCGGCATTCCGGTCCTGCCGCCGGACATCAACGCCTCGGCGGCCGATTTCACCGTCGAACGCCAGGCGGACGGCACGCTCGCCATCCGCTACGCCCTCGCCGCGATCAAGCGCGTCGGCGCCGGCGCGATGCAGGACGTGGTCCGCGCCCGCGACGGCCGCCCCTTCGCCGACCTCGCCGATTTCGCCACCCGCGTCGATCCCCGCGCGCTGAACAAGGCGCAGATCGAACAGCTCGCCCGCGCCGGCGCCTTCGACCGGATCGACCCCAACCGCGCCCGCGTCGCCGCCGGCGCCGAGCTGCTGGTCCGCCGCGCCCAGGCCGAGGCCGAATCCCGCGTCTCCGGCCAGATCAACCTGTTCGGCGACGCCGCCGCCCCCGAACCCCTGCCCTTGCCGGACGTGCCGGACTGGCCGGCCTTCGAGCGGCTCAGCTTCGAGGCCGAGGCGGTGGGCTATCACCTCACCGCCCACCCGCTCGATGCATATGATACCGTGCTGCGCCGCCTCGGCGCGACGCCCTCGAACCTGATCGAGGCGCGGGCGCGCGCCGGCATCGGCCGGGTCAAGCTCGCCGGCGCCGTGGTCGGCCGCAAGGAGCGCACCACCCGCACCGGCAGCCGCATGGCCTGGGTCATGCTGTCCGACCAGGCCGGCGGCTTCGAGGTCACGCTGTTCTCCGAACTCCTCGCCACCGCGCGCGAGCAGCTTGTCGAGGGCGCGATGCTGCTCGTCACCGCCGATCTGCGGCTCGATGGCGAAAGCCTGCGCGTCACCGCGGTCGATGTCGAACCGCTCGACAAGGCGGCGGCGAATGCCGGGGCGGGGTTGCGCATCATCGTCGAGGGGCGCGAGGCGCTCGGCTCGATCCGCGCGCTGCTGGAGCGCGAGGGCCGCGGCAAGGGCCGCGTGCTGCTCGCCCCGCGGATAGAGACCGGCGCCCGGCTCGACATCGCACTCCCCGGCGGCTTCAACGTCTCGCCCCGCCTCGCCCAGGCGATGAAAATGATCCGCGGCGTCGCCGAGGTGGCCGAGCTCTGATCCGCCATCTTGCCCTCGCCCGCCCGCGCGCCCCATAATCGGGAAACCGTCGCGCGCGGGCGCGGCCCATAATCGGAAACCTGCCGCGCGCGGGCGCGGCATGCGAGGAGACCACCATGACCAGCACCGCCATCGCCGGCTGGGCGCATACGCGTTTCGGCAAATCCGACAGCCCCGATCTCGAGGATCTCCTGGCCGAGGCCGCCACCGGCGCCATCGCCCATGCCGGGATCGACCCGAACGAGATCGACGCCGTGTTCGTCGGCAATTTCAACAATGGCTTCACGAAGCAGGATTTCCCCTCCTCGCTGCCGATGCAGGCGATCCCCGAACTCCGCTTCAAGCCGGCGACGCGCTATGAAAACGCCTGCGCCTCCGGCTCCGCCGCGATCCATGCGGCGCGCGATTTCATCGCCGCCGGCCGCGGCCGCATCGCGCTCGTTCTCGGCGGCGAGAAAATGACCGCCTGCCCCAAGGAACAGGTCGGCGAAAACCTGCTCGGCGCCTGCTACCGGCGCGAGGAAGGCGAGATCCAGGCCGGGTTCGCCGGCGTGTTCGGCCGCATCGCCGAGAGCTATTTCCAGCGTTTCGGCGACCAGTCCGACGCGCTCGCCGCCATCGCCGCCAAGAACCACCGCAACGGCGTCGACAATCCCTACGCGCAGATGCGCCGCGATCTCGGCTTCGAGTTCTGCCGCCGTGAATCGGAAAAAAATCCTATCGTCGCCGGCCCGCTCAAGCGCACCGACTGCTCGCTGGTCAGCGACGGCGCCGCCGCCCTCATCCTGACCGACGAGGACACGGCCCGCGCCTTGCCGCAGGCCGTGCGCTTCCGCGCCGCCGCCCATGTGAATGATTTCCTACCGCTCTCCCGTCGCGACCCGACAAGGTTCGAAGCCGGCGAGCGCGCCTGGGCGCAGGCGCTCGCCGCCGCCGGCCTCACGCTCGACGATCTGTCCTTCGTCGAGACGCATGACTGCTTCACCATCGCCGAGCTGATCGAATACGAGGCGATGGGCCTCGCCCCGCGCGGCCAGGGCGCGCGCGCCGTGCTGGAGGGCATCACTGCCCCTGATGGCCGCCTGCCGGTCAACCGCTCCGGCGGACTGAAATCCAAGGGCCACCCGGTCGGCGCCACCGGCGTCTCGATGCATGTGATGGCAGCGATGCAGCTCACGGGGACGGCGGGCGACATGCAGCTCCCCCGCGCCGACCTCGCCGGGATCTACAACATGGGCGGCGCCGGGGTCGCCAACTACGTCTCGATCCTCGACCGCCTGAACTGACGTCTTTCGCTCACAAGAGCATCATCCGATCAGACGGGATCATCTGATCGGATAAAGATGCTCTATTTATCAACAAGATAGAGCACTATATCCGATCCGGAAGGATCGGAAAGTGCTCTAGGCGCGGGGCACAACCGGCACGCCCTCGCCGCTTTCAGGGATGCCCGCCATGCTCCGCGTCAACGCCTTCGACCATGTCGTTCTCAACGTGCGGGATGTCGAGATCGCCGCGGACTGGTATTCCCGCGTCCTCGGCATGGAACGGCGCGACGCCCCGCCGGCCGAGGGCGGGGCGGCGCGGACGAGCATGATGTTCGGCCGCAACAAGATCAATCTCCGCCCGATCTCGGCCACGCAGCAGGAATGGTTCACCGGCCTCTCGCCGCAGGCGGGCAGCGACGATCTCTGCTTCCTGACCGACCTGCCGCCGGCCCAGGTTGCCGATCATTTCCGCGCAAACGGGATCGAGATCGCCCTCGGCCCGGTGATCAAGCAGGGGGCGCGCGGCGATATCGTCTCGGTTTATGTCCGCGACCCCGATGGCAACCTGATCGAGGTCGCCTCCTACCCCTAGAGCATGTTCCGGTCCTGATGGATCAGATGATGCTCTGACCCGCCCTGCGGGCGGCGCAGGGATCAGCCACGGCCGACAAAGGGCATGTTGGTCGCCATCACGGTGACGAACAGCGCGTTCGCATCCGCCGGCAGCCCGGCCATGTAGACCAGCGTCCGCCCGACCGACTCCACATCCATCGTCGGCTCGGCCTTCATCGAGCCATCCGCCTGCGGCACGCCGGTGGTCATCCGCCGCGTCATCGGGGTTGCCGCATTGCCGATATCGATCTGGCCACAGGCGATGTCATGCGCCCGCCCGTCCAGCGCGATGGTGCGCGTCAGCCCGGTGATCGCGTGCTTGCTCGCGGTATAGGCCGCCGAGCCCGGTCGCGGCACATGCGCCGAGATCGAGCCGTTGTTGATGATCCGCCCGCCGCGCGGCGACTGGTCGCGCATCATCCGGAAGGCGGCATTGGCGCAGAGAAACGCGCCGTCGAGATTGACCGCGATGACGTGCCGCCACTGCGCCCAGGTCATGTCGCCGAAATTGGTGGTGGGAACGTTGTTGCCGGCATTGTTGAAGAGCAGGTCGAGCCGCCCGAACCGCGCGCCCACCGCGGCGAACAGCGACTCCACCGCCGCGGGGTCGGTGATGTCGGCCGGAAACGCCTCGGCCCTCGCACCCGCACCCGTCCCGGCTTCGGCGCCCGCTTCAGCAATCGTCTCCTCCAGCGCCTCGCGCCGCCGCCCGACCAGCGCCACCGTCCAGCCATCGGCCAGCAGCGCGAGCGTCGCCGCCCGCCCCACGCCGCTGCCAGCCCCTGTCACCATCGCGATCCTGCTCATCATCCCGCTCCCGTCCCGTTGCGCCGTCAGAGCAGGACATCCGATCCTCGTGACCGGATGTCTCGCTCCATCTCGTTCATACCTGGAGCACGTTCCGATCCTCCTGATCGGATGTCGTGCTCTATCTTGTTCATACCTAGAGCACGTTCCGATCCTTTTGGATCGGATGACGCCCTAGCCCGGCAGAGTGCCGCCAAGCTCATCCTCGATATGCACGCGGATGATCTCGTCGAATGTCGTCTCCGCCGCGAAGCCGAGCGTCTTTGCCCGTGTCGCGGTGAAATTCTCCGGCCAGCCGGCGACGATCCGCGCGATGGTCGGATCAGGCTCGCGGCGGATCAGCTTCACCGCCCGCTCGCCCGCCACCCGCCGCAGCGCCTCGATCTGCTCGCCCACCGTGGCCGACAGACCGGGCAGGTTCAGCGTTCGCCGGTTGCCGAGCGGGGCGAGGTCCATCGACGCCGCGCGGACCAGGAAGCCCACCGCCGCGCGCGGGCTCGCATGCCAGTGCCGCACGCTCTCCTCCACCGGCAGCACCGCCTCCTGCCCCACCAGCGGCTCGCGCAGGATGTTGGAGAAGAAGCCCGAGGCCGCCGCATTCGGCTTGCCGGGCCGGATGCAGATCGTCGGCAGCCGGATCGCGATGCCATCCATGAAGCCGCGTCGCGTATAATCGTTGAGCAGCAGCTCGCCCATCGCCTTCTGCGCGCCATAGCTGGTCAGCGGCGCACAGAAGAACTCGTCGTCGATCACCTCCGGGAAGGGCGCGCCAAACACCGCGATCGACGAGGTGAACACCACGCGCGGCCGATAGGGCGCCTTCGCCGCCTCCGCCCGGATCGCCTCGAACAGCAGGCGGGTGCCGTCGAGATTGATGCGATATCCCTTGTCGAAATCCGCCTCCGCCTCACCCGAGACGATGGCGGCGAGATGCACGATCACCTCCGGCCGCGAGGCGACCAGCGCGGCGGCCACCCCCGGCGCCGAGAGATCGGCCGCCTGGCAGGATGCCTTTCCGGCAAACCCCGCCGGCGCCTCCGGTGCGAACACGTCGACCAGGCTCAGCGCCTCGACCGCCTTGCCCTCCAGCGCCCCGTCCGCCGCGATCCGCGCCGCCAGCTTGCGGCCAAGCATGCCCCCGGCCCCGATGATCATCACCTGCATTTTCGCTCCGTTCCTCCCTCGCTGGCGGCACCTGAGGGCCGCGCCGTTCGCCTCACCGCCTGTCCCGCACCCGACATCCGACCGATTTCGGCTTCAGGGGGAACACGCGCACACAAGCTATCCAATTGCCCCGACCGCGCAGCCCAAGCCGGCCGGCGCGATCGGCTTGTTTTTTTAAATATATTCCCCGATCTCATCCAGCCGCAACCGGGCAGATCGAGCAACGGGCCTCACCGGCGATATTCGGCGTCCGTCACCTGCTCGAGCCAGGTGACCGGCGAGCCCTCGTGCCGCTCCTGGATCGCGTAATGGCTCATCCCGGTGCCCGGCGTGGCGCCGTGCCAGTGGCGCTCGCCCGGTGCGAACCACACCACGTCACCCGGCCTGATATCCTCGATCGGGCCGCCCTCGCGCTGCACCCAGCCGCGCCCGGCGGTGACGATCAGCGTCTGCCCCAGCGGGTGGGTGTGCCAGGCTGTCCGCGCCCCCGGCTCGAACGTCACATGCGCGATCGACACCCGCGCCGGCTCTGGCGCATTGTTGACCGGATCGATCCGCACCGCCCCGGTGAAATACGCCGCCGGCCCCGCCGCCGAATCCCGCTCGCCGCTGCGCCAGATCTCCATCGCCCTGCTCCCTCGTTGCGGTGTCCTGCCGCCGCACAGCAGAGCAGGCAAGCGCCGCGCCGGCAAGCCCGCCATCACCCCGGCGGCGGCGGCTTGACCGTTTTCGCCGGCTGGCGCGTTATCGTAACAGAACCCCAGAACGAGGATGTCCGCCCCCGATGACCGACCCCTGCGACCTGCCTGCCACCGAAGCCCGCCGCCTGATCGGCAGCCGGAAACTCTCCCCCGTCGACCTCACCGAGAGCTGCATCGCCCGCATCGAGCGGGTCGATCACGCGGTGAACGCGATGGTCGCGCGCGACTTCACCCGCGCCCGCGCCGCCGCCCGCACTGCCGAGGCTGCGGTGATGGCGGGCAACCGCCTGCCGCCCCTGCACGGCCTGCCGCTCGGGGTCAAGGATCTGGAGGATACCGAGGGCCTGCGGACGACCTATGGCAGCCTGATGTTCAAGGACAATATTCCCAAGGCCGACCAGGGCTTCATCGCCACGATCCGCGCCGCCGGCGGCATCGTCCTCGGCAAGACCAACACGCCGGAATTCGGCGCCGGCGGCAACACCCGCAACCTCGTCTATGGCGCCACCGGCAACCCGTTCGACTTCACGAAATCCGCCGCCGGCTCCTCCGGCGGCTCGGCGGTGGCACTGGCAACCGGCATGGTCCCGCTCGCCACCGGCTCGGACATGGGCGGCAGCCTGCGCAACCCGGCCTCCTTTTGCGGCATCGTCGGCATGCGCCCCTCGCCCGGCCTGTTCCCCTCGGAAAAGCGACTGCTCGGCCCGTCCGGCCTCAGCGTGCTTGGCCCGATGGCGCGCTCGGTGGCCGATCTCGCCCTGATGTTCGACGCAACCGCGAGCTATGACACCCGGGACATGCTCTCCGCGCCGGCGAGCGCCGACGAAGCGGCGAGCCGCGCCGCCGCCGATCTCGGCACGCTGCGCGCCGCCTTCACCCCGGATTTCGGCTTCGCGCCGACCTCGCGCCAGACCCGCGCGCTGTTCGCCGACCGCGCCGCCCGCCTCGCCCCGCTCTTCGCCAGCGCCGAGGATGCCTCGCCGGACTGCCGCCATGCGGATGAAACCTTCGCCATCCTCCGCGCGGTGAACTTCCTCGCCTCCTTCGGCGCCACCTACCGCACCGCACCCGAGCGCCTCGGCCCCAATGTCCGCGCCAATGTCGAGGAAGGGATGGGCTACACGGCCGCCGATGTCGCCCGCGCCCTGCATGCGCAAACCGCGCTCTACTGGGCCTGGCAGCATTTTTTCCTATCGCATGACGTGCTGATCGCCCCGGCCGTGACCATCCAGCCCCGGAAGTGGACGGAACTATTTCCTAGCGAAATCGACGGCACAGGAACGAAATCCTATTTCCATTGGCTGGCGCTGGCCTATGCCGTCACCCTCGCTGGCCATCCGTCGCTCTGCCTGCCGCTTGGCACGGATGAGGACGGCATGCCGTTCGGCGTGCAGATCATCGGCCGCCGGCATGGCGACCGCGCGGTGATCGAAGTGGCGAAGGCGATCGAGGCGATCGGTGCTGCGACCGGCCCGGAACTGACCCGCCCGGTGCCCGACATCGCGAAGCTGGCCGCCGCCGCCCCGATCAGCGGGATGGACAGCTTCCTCGCCATGGGCTGAACCGGCAAGTCTTGCGCGCGTTCCGATCCATCAGGGTCGGAACGCGCGCAAGCATATTGAACGCAACAGGATCTTTATCTGATCGGGTGATGCTCTAGGTTCTGGACTCAACTGATCCATGATGTGACGGCGAGGACGAGGCAAATACCAGCGAGGAAATTTCGTGCGGTTTTGTCGTAGCATGTGGCGATGGCGCGCCAGTCCTTGAGCCTGCAGAAGGCGCGTTCGATGAGATTGCGCTTTCTGTAGGCGACGGGGTCGAAGGGCGGAATGGCGCGGCG
>NZ_NCAS01000042.1:0-17806 GCF_002255515.1 Acidiphilium sp. 20-67-58
CATGTCTCGCCGCTCGGATGGGAACACATCAATCTCACCGGAGAATATCGCTGGCCAAAACCTTAGCGTAGGATTTCGCCCCCTCCCGCAAACGACCCCATGAGGCGTATCAGCTCAAAGCGCCGGGCCAGCAATCGGTTGGGATTTGCCGTCCAACTCTGTGCCCTCCGCTTTCCAGGACGCGCACTCGCCCCGTCAGATTTAGCGCCGGCCGCCATGCTTGACTTTGTCGCCGTCCAGCTCGGGGTGAAGGCTCATCTGTTCGAGGATTACGCCCATCGCGCGGAAACTCGCCGCGAGCATCTGCTTGAACTGCAAGATTACCTCAAAATGCACAGTTTCCGCCTGACAGACTGGCGAACCAGCCTGCAAGCCGGAACCGCCGCGGCATGGGCCACCGACCGTGGCGAGCCAATCGTCTCGGCAATCCTTACCCACCTGCGCGCCGCCAATGTGCTTCTTCCAGCGGCGGCCGTGCTGGAGCGGATTGCGCTGACCGCGCGCGTTCGCGCCCGCAGGCGGGCATTTCAGACGCTGGTTGAGGACCTGACCGATGCGGACCGCCTGGCGCTTGATGGCCTGCTCAACGTCGATCCGGCGATTCGCCGGTCCCGGTTCACCTGGCTGCGAGATTGTCCGGAATCGCCAGCACCATCGAATATGGTGGTCCTTCTTGATCGGCTTGAATACGTGCGCGGCCTTGGATCGCACCGGGAACGAACAACGCGCATTCATCCCTCACGATTGCAGCGCCTGGTCGAGGAGGGCGCCGTCATGACGTCGCAGCATATCGCCGATTTTGAACCCGTTCGACGCACTGCGGTTCTGGTGGCTCAGGTAGCGGCATGGGAAGTCCGGATCGCCGACGCCACTCTTGCCATGTTCGAGAAATATATCGGGTCCTTATTCACCAAAGCCCGTAACCGGGACGAGCGCCGCTTTCAGGCAACCAAACGCGATGTTGCCAAGACCCTCCTACTATTTCGTCAGACCATCGCGGCTTTGAAACAAGCCCAGCAAAGCGGAGAAGACGGGCTCGCCGTGGTCGAACGTGAAATCGGCATGAAGCGTCTCGATGGCGCACTGCCCATTATTGAATCGGTAGCGGAAACCGCCGATCAAGAAATCCTCGTAACCGCAGCTGAGCGTTATGCTGTCCTACGACGATTTACCCCACGCTTCTTGGAGGCATTTCAGTTCCGGTCGAACATCTCCGACGATCCTGTCCTGGCCGCGATCGAACTGATCAAAGCGATAAATCGTGACGGCAGTAGAACTCTACCACGGCGAGCGCCAATTTCCTTTCTGCCCCCAAAGTGGCGGCGGCTCATTTTCTCCAAGGGGCAGGCAGATCGGCGCCTCTATGAAGTCGCGGTCATGGCCACGCTGCGGGACCGCCTACGGGGCAGCAATATCTGGGTCGCGGGTAGCCGTGATTGGCGCGCTTTTGAGGAATATTTGCTGCCGCCGGAGATCTCAGTCGCCACCAATATAGGCGGTGAAGATAATCCGGAACGCTATATCAAAGAACGCGCCCGCGCCTTGCACGAACGATTGACCTTTGTGGCAAGGTGCGCCGAGCAGGGTGACCTTGATGGCGTCGAAATCGAAGAAGGCAAAATCTACATCGCCCGCGCCAAACCGAACGTTCCCGAGGAAGCTCGGATACTTGCTACCCGGCTTTACAGCACGCTCCCGCGGGTCCGAATCACCGAGATGCTGGCCGATGTCGATGCATGGACGGGCTTTACAGATTGCTTCACGCATCTGCGTACGGGCAATCCGGCGGCCGATAAACCCGCGGTTCTTGCTGCGCTGCTGGCCGATGGCACCAACCTCGGACTTTCCCGGATGGCTGATGCCTCAAGCGGCCTGAGCTATCACCACCTGGTCAACGTCGCCCAATGGCATATCACCGACGATAATTATCTCGCGGGTCGCGCCGCGATCATCAACACCCAGCATCAGTTGCCGATGGCCGCGATCTGGGATGACGGGACAACGTCGTCATCGGACGGGCAATATTTTCGAGCTGGCGGCCGTGCTGGAGGTGGCGGCGCGGTCAACGCGAAATACGGCATCGATCCGGGCTTCGTTCTCTACACCCATGTGTCCGGCCGCTATAGCCCCTTCCATACTCGCGTTATCGCCGCAACCGTGAGCGAAGCACCCTATGTCCTCGATGGCTTGCTCCACCACGTTCATCAGACCGATTTACGCATCGCCGAGCATTATACCGACACCGCCGGCGCCACGGATCACGTGTTCGGTCTCTGCCATCTGCTGGGATTTCGGTTTGCGCCGAGGATCAAGGATTTAAAAGATCGCAAGCTATATTCTATCGAAAAGCCGAGCAAATACCCGCTGATCGAACCTCTGATTGGCGAAACGATCGACCCGGCCACTATCCTCAGCCAATGGCCGGAACTGATGCGCCTCAAAGCATCAATCCACGCCGGTGTCGTCCTACCATCCGTGATTTTGCGGAAGCTGGCCGCTGCAGGCCCCGGAAACGCGCTGTCCCGCGCGCTGCGCGCACTCGGCCGGGTCGAACGCACGCTTTTTTCCTTGCAGTGGCTTTCCGATCCGGAACTCCGCCAGCGTAGCCACGCCGGCCTCAACAAAGGCGAGGCCAGCAACTCCCTGCGAAGGGCGGTGTTCTTCCATCGGCAGGGTGAAATCCGCGACCGCACCTTCGAAAATCAAAGTTTTCGGGCATCCGGACTGAGCCTAATAACGGCGGCGATCATCCTTTGGAACACGGTTTACCTTGATCGCGCCGTCCAGCATCTGCGCGCCCGAGGGGTTGATATCCCAGATCACCTTCTCGCTCATGTCGCCCCCCTCGGCTGGGAGCATATTGCCCTCACCGGCGATTACGTCTGGACGACTCCAAAATCCCAGGATGTCTACCGTCCCCTGCGCGATGTTCGGTTTACGTTCTCAGCCCAGGCGGCTTAGCGTACGATTTTGAACAAATCGTGCGGTGACCCCCTGTCCGCGGGCCGCCTGCAAGGAACTATCAGTTTACATCGTTATTCCGGGCCTTGATCGACAACGCGCATTGCATGCAATCATGCTCGGTTGTTTTGCGTCTTGTATGCTTTCCACATTTTTAGGAAGAGCTGTTTCTTCGCGCCATGCGTGAAGCCAAACTCTCGGCCTGCCGTCTCGCTGAATTCAGCGAAGACGCTGGCCGGAATTCTCACCTGCAGCGGTCGCAGCGCTTCCGCCTCATCGCTCCGCCCGTTCTCCGCGAACACGTCCGGAGCATCGTCTGCAGGGGGCGGCGTCCCCTTCCCTCTCTTCAACTTCGCAAAGTCCGTTGCCATCACGCGACCTGCCTTTCCTGAAGCTCCGCCATCTTGTCGATCACACTTTGCGCGAGCGCTGCGGCGCGGCTGTTAAGCGTGCGGAATGAGGTTTCGGTGATCGCCTTCCCTATGTCAGAGGCCGAGCCGTAGGCCGTCGAAACCGGCACATCACCGTCGAGCACCGCGTAACCCGCATCGGCCAGATATTGCCGCGCCGCCTGGTTCTCGCGCTCGCTGCCCGTTGTCTTGAACATGGCGAAAGCGATCTTCTCAGCCGCAATCCCCTTCTTGCGCAGGCTGTGCGCCAGAACAACACCAGGATGCAGATCATCGACCGTCTGCCCCGAAGGGATCACCACGAGGTCTGCTGCCTGTGCAATCTCAAGCGTCTGGTCCGAGGCGTTCGGCTTGCCATCCAGAATCAGGGCATCGAAGCGAGCCGCGTCTTCGAGCGCCGTCTTCACGGTGGCGAAGCTCTGCACCTGAAGCTCTGGCATCACGCCATTCTCGGCGCGCCGCCCGGCCCAATTCGTGCAGGTCTGCTGCTGCGTGTCGAGGTCCGCGATCTTCGCGCTCATGCCACCGGAGACGAACTCCCGCGCCATCATCCGGGCGAGGGTGGACTTACCGACCCCGCCTTTCTGGGACACCATCCCGATTATGTAGGTCATGGTGCACTGCTCCTCATGCTCTTGTTTTTATACATGCTAGCATGGTTCGATGCTCGGCGCGATGCATGTTTTGCGATTTTCCACAAAGCATAGAAGCATCATTGCATGCAATGCGCTCCGCAAGAATTGGCAATTTTTGCCAATCTATGTCATATTTACCTGATGGAGGTGAGGACATGGCAACCATGAATGTTTCCCTGCCCGATCCCATGAAAGAGTGGGTCGAGCAGCAGACCAGAGGCGGGCGCTACAGCAACGCCAGCGACTATGTGCGCGACCTGATCCGCAGGGACCAGGATCGGACGGCGAAGGTCGCCGCCATGCAGCAGCTCGTAAGCGAGGGGTTGGAAAGCGGAAAGGGCACGCGCAGCATAGATGAGCTTCGCGAAGCGGCGCGCGCGCGGATCGACCACCCCGAACCATGACCTTCCGCCTGACCCGCAAGGCGGAAGAGGACATCATCGACATCTACATCCGGGGAGCCCGAACATTCGGACCCGCTCAGGCCGATGCCTACCATCGCAAGCTCGAAGAGACGTTCCGGCTTCTGGCGGAGTTTCCGCAGGTCGCCCGCGAGCGCACCGAGATTAGCCCGCCGGTGCGCGTCCACCTCTGTGGCGCGCACATCATCGTCTATAGGGCTGATGCAGACGGCAATGTGCTCATTATCCGCATGCGCCACAGCCGCGAGGATTGGATCAGCAACCCGTCCGGCGTGGCGGAAGAGCAGGGGTCTCCGCCGGAAGAAGAACAAGCATGATTGCATGAAAGGCGCGTTAGCGCGGGTAGGGGCCGCGCTTCTTGCAGAAGCCGAGGAAGTGTGCGTCAGGAGCCTTGACGACGATGCCCTTGTCGAGAACCCATGAGCGCCACTCGCTTTCCAGCACATGTATGTCCCATCCGGGCGCGAACTGCCTAGCCTTGTCGTAGCTGTCCGGGTCGATCCGCAGGCTCGCCGAGGAAGAGAGGGGCATCTGCACCGCCTCCTTCTTCGGGCGAACGATGAGAAGCTCGTCATCGAGGGTCAGGGCGTAATCCGGCATGTAGTCGTGCCGCGCGTCGTCTTCGATAATCTTGCCGACCAGGCGCTTGAACTCCTTGGGAGATGAGCCCGAGCCGCACTTCTCGCGCAGCGTATCGAGTCCAATCCGCCACTCCTGCTGCTGCCCGCAATGCTTGCGGGCGAGATCGTACAGGCGGCGTTCGAGCGGCTTGCGCAGGAAAAAGTACCGCCGGTTCAGCGTCAGGACGTGGTTGTTTTCAATGGCGTCGAACACCCAATCCGACAGGGTAATCTCGACATCGAGCATCCGCCCGTCGCGCGTCTCGCGCACGATCTCGGCGGAGTCGATCAGCCCGAACACCTTGAAGTACTCCTTGCCACCCTGACGTAAATTCGTCTCGATCTGCGTTCCCTGTAGCCGCCGCAGGGAATCCTTCAGGAGATCGTAGCCCCGTCCCGAGGTCTGCCGGTTGGTGGCGACCAGCAGATCGTGCGCCTTGAAGCGCAAGGTACGTGCGACTTTCCGGCCCTCGTTCAGCGCCCCCATGCACTGGCTGATGCAGTAGATCAGCACATCGCGGTCGTGGACCGTGGCGAGACCGTAGCGCGAGGGCGAAATCGCGATCCAGTTGCCGCCGCGCTCGTAACGGCGGGGGCGCATGTCTGGCTTGGTCGAGAGCGAGAAAACCGGGTGCTCCATCGAGGACATGTCGCCCTTGGGGACCGCATCAACGATGTCGCAGACGAACAGGTCGCGCTGCGGATGCCGGTCGGGCAGAAGAGGCGAGCGCTCATTCGTCACTTCGCCCACCTGCGGACCCAAAGAGATTCGTCATATCAAACACCATGTCGCATCATCGTCACTTCACACACCAGAGGTCAAGATTTGGTATTTCGCACACCGACTCACCTTGTGGATAAGTCGCGAAAAGGATTCGTCACTTCACACACCAAGATTCGTCACTTCACACACCGAAATTCGTCACTTTGCACACCAAAGGGCGCCGCTTGGCGCATTTTTCTTCATGTTGTTCAAAGGGTTAAGGATTTTACGGAATCCCGTAACTCAAGACTCTAACTAATTTAACTCTCTCTCTGTGGTCCGGGCTTCTTCATGCTTGCATGCAATGCGCCGTAGAGCGCTATGCGTAAGGCTCGCCACGCACGCCCTTGGGAATGTCCCGTGGATTGTCGAATTAGGTGGAGCGCCGTTCCCTGCCTTGAGCCTGTAGGCTCGGATGGTCGAATCCACGAGAAAGGCAACGCCATGAAGAGAGAATACAATACCACACGCGGCAAGGTCGGTGCCTGGCGCGGACGCTCGGTTACACCTCGCGGCCTACGGCTCTCGCACACGCTCGATCCGCGCCTTCAGGTCCAGGATTAGGCTGGTTGCATAAAAAGTGCATAGGGGCCGAGGGGCGCCAGTAAATGGCCCAGGACACCCGTAGAGGCCGGTTCGGCCATGGGTGAGGGGGGGAAACAAGGAAGAGAGGCTTTTGGCCCTCCTGCGGCTTCCTATGGGCTCCAGAAGAGATCTTTGTCCCCTTACTTGCCAAGTCACGAGATGCATGATCGCTTTCTACCTTGCGTATGATATCGTATGTGATATCATATCGGATGATCGTTGCCGATGCCAATGTTCTCCTGAGTGCGTGTCGTTCCCGCCGTGGCGCGTCCCATGCCGTGCTTCGGGGGATGTTGACTGGTGAAGTGTCGTTCGCAGTCTCGCCGGCTGTGGTCCTGGAGTACGAGAGCGTTCTGAAGCGGCCCGGAATCCTCGGTGAACCACCTTGGATCAGGCCCGAGCAGATCGAGACGATCCTCGATGCCTTATGCGCGTCGGGGAAACTCGTCGAGCCATGGTTTCATTTTCGGTCGTTTCTCGATGATCCCAAGGACGACACGTATATCGATTGCGCCTTGGCCGGGGGAGCATCCGTTATCCTGTCGCGAGACAGGCATTTTCAGCATCCCGCCGTGGAGGCGTTCGGTTTGCGCGTACTGACAGCCGGCGATTTCCTGCACCAGCGGCGATCGGCAAAGTCGAACCGTAGGAGATCACCATGAGCGGATTTGCATTGAGAGTTCCCGACCACATTCTTGCGCAAGCCAAAGCGGCAGCGGTTGAGGAACATGTGTCCGTCAACCAGCTTCTCGTGGCTTTAATCGCGGAGGGGCTGGGCCATCGGCGGGGTTTGCGCGACTTGCAGAAGCGCGCCGCGCGAGCGGATGTGGCGGCAGCCCTGCACATTCTCGATGAAGCCCCTGACGTCCCCCCGGATGAGGGGGACGAATTGTCGGAAGCGAGAACAGATCACCGCTGAGTGATATTAAGCCTCGGCTTTCCTCGGTTCTGGAATTGTTGCCGGTGCATCGGTTTTACCGTTCAGCAGGTCGGCGAAGAGAGCCTTGTCGTCTTCGCGGCTCAGGAAACCTGGGAGTTCGCGTCGGAGCCAGTTGGCGAGGCGTTCGGAGAATTCGGCATCGCCGTTGTGTTCGAGACGGTCAAGCACGAGCGCGCCGATGAGGATTTTGCGGCGGGTGTCTCTGGCACGATCCTGCCGTGCCAGCCGTGCCTTGAGAGTTTTGGCACGAGCCTCAAGCTGGGCGATTTGCTGTTCAATGGGTTTGCGAGCCATGGGTTTCCTCGGTTCTGTCGTGATCGGCGGCAGCGATGGTTCGACGTATCTTGTCCTGCATCTCCCGCAGGCAATTCGGACAGACGCAATGCGCTGCGTCATCCGCCGGCATCGGCATGACGACCGGCAGTGTGGTGCACCAGCAACTGCCATCATGCTGGCAGATCATCGGCGCTCGGCAACGTGGACAAATCGATTGCATTGATCGGAATATCGCCGGTTCTTGCTGAAACTTCCAGTATCCTGTCTGTTCGGTCATCCATATCTGAACAGAATGTGCTGTAATCCTCAACGTATCAGGCACGGAACATCTCGCAAACTGGACGCTATCGATCACTTCAAGCAAAACTAAGTGAAGCTTTAAGTGCGCACTTACGAGTTGCTGCGCAACTCAGTGCGAAGTAAGGTGGTTGTGGAATGGCGATCTATCACCTGAGCATGAAACCGATGTCGAGGACTTCCGGGCGTAGCGCGGTGGCCGCTGCGGCGTATCGGGCAGCCGCGACGCTGGAAAACGCCCGCGACGGGATAGTGCATGATTTCTCTCGGCGTTCAGGCGTTGAGCATGCCGAGATCGTCCTGCCGAAAGGTGCGGATGCCGAATGGGCGAGGGATCGTTCTGCATTGTGGAATGCGGCCGAGGCATCCGAGAAACGCAAGGATGCCCGTGTCGCCCGGGAAATCGAGGTTGCGCTCCCGCATGAGCTATCGGGGGAACAGCGGCTTGAGCTGACGCGGGAGTTCGCCCAGAGCCTCGCCGACCGATATGGCGTGGCGGTGGATTTTGCGATCCACAGCCCGCACGGCCATACCGATGTGCGGAACCATCATGCGCATATCATGATGACCACCCGCAAGATCGGGGCGGACGGTTTAGGCGACAAGTCTAAACTGGAACTGGAGAACAAGCGCCTGGTGGCGCTGGGGTTGCCGACATCGCATGAGCAGCTTCGGGACATCCGTATCGGCTGGGAAGAACGGACGAACGAGCATCTGGCGCGGGCCGGTCTGGAACTGCGGATCGACCATCGCTCGCACCAGGAGCGCGGGCTGGAGATCGAGCCGACGCAGCATGTCGGGGTGCATGCGACGCAGATGGAGCGGCGCGGCAAGGATGTGTCGCGGGTTCGGATCGATGAGGATGCCGCGAAGCGCAACGCCGCGCTGATCCGGGAGCGGCCGGATCAGGTTCTGACGCTCATCACGGGCGAGAAGAGTGTATTCGACCGGCATGACGTGGCGCGCACGCTGCATCGCTATATCGGCGAGGCGGATGCGTTCCAGGCGGCCTTTGCCACGGTCATGGCTTCGCCAGCCCTGGTGGAATTGCAGGAAGAGCAGCGCGACGATCGCGGGCGGGTGATCGAGCGGGCGCGCTATTCGACGCGGGAAATGGTCGGCATCGAGCGCGATATGGCGATCAGCGCCGATCGCATGGCGGATGACCGGGGCGGTCTGCCGGGGCGTGGGTTCGGTGTTGCTGGCCGGCGCGTGGAGGCGGCGATTGCGGCGCAGGAGCGTGGCGGCATCGTCCTGGCCGACGAGCAGCGGGCGGCGATCGAACATGTCACAGGGCCGGGGCGGATCGCGGCCGTGGTGGGGCTGGCCGGGGCGGGCAAGAGCACGATGTTCGCGGCGGCCCGCGCGGTATGGGAGGCCGAGGGGTATCGCGTTCATGGTGCGGCGCTGGCCGGCAAGGCGGCGGAGGGGCTGGAAGAGTCGGCCGGCATTGCGTCCCGCACGCTGGCCTCGTGGGAGAGAGGCTGGGAGCGCGGGTTCGACCGCCTCGGGCCGCGCGACGTGTTGGTGATCGACGAGGCCGGGATGGTCGGCTCGAAACAGCTTTCGCGGTTCATCCAGGAGGCGGACCGGGCCGGAGCGAAAATCGTGCTGGTGGGGGATCCCGAGCAGTTGCAGCCGATCGGTCCGGGGGCGGCGTTCCGCGCCGTGGCGGAGCGTGTCGGCTTTGTGGAGCTGGAAGAAATCCGCCGGCAGCGCGAGGACTGGCAGCGGGCGGCGTCGGTGGATCTGGGCCGGCACCGGACGGAGGAGGGTTTGCGCGCCTATGCCGAGCGCGATGCTGTCCGGCTGGAAGAGTCGGCCGAGCACGCGCGGGATGCGATTGTGCGGGATGTGCTGGCCGATATGGAGGCGCGGCCGGACGGTTCGCGCCTGGTGCTGGCGCATCGCAACGCGGATGTGCGGGACCTCAACGAGGCGATCCGGACGGTTCGGCGCGAGCGGGGCGAGCTGGCGGACGAACGGGTTTATCGCACGGCCGAGGGCGAGCGCGCCTTTGCGCCGGGCGACCGGGTGCTGTTCCGCGAGAACAACCGCGAGCTGGGCGTGAAGAACGGGATGCTGGGGACCGTGGAGCTTGTGTCTGGTCCCGATGAGCTGGACGGGCAGCGGTTGGTGGTGCGGCTGGATTCTTCCTCCGGGCCTGGGCGGGGTCGGGCCGTATCGATCTCGATGGCCGACTACGCGGCGGTGGACCACGGCTATGCCACCACCATTCACAAGGCGCAGGGGGCGACGGTGGATCGGGCCTATGTGCTGGCCTCGGGGACGATGGACCGGCACCTGACCTATGTGGCGATGACCCGGCACCGGGACGGGGTGACGCTCTATGCCGATCGGGAGGAATTCAGCAACGTGGCCGCCCTGTCGGCGCGGCTATCGCGCTCCCAGGCGAAGGAAACCACGCTCGACTATGACCGGGCTGCCTATGCCAGTCGGCGGGGGATCGAGACGCCGCCACGGGAGGCGGTGGCAGCGCGCGAGATCGCGGCGGGACGGGCCGGGTTCCGGGAGCGTTACGAGGCGCACCGGCAGCAGCGGATGGAAGAAGCCGCCCGAGACAGGCAGGCGCATGGGCTGGTGCGGGAATGGACGCGGCTGTCGGAGGCATACAACAAGGCGTTGCCGGCGCTGGCGGCTGATCCGGCTCTGGTCGGTGGGGCGCGGGCGGAGCTGCTGGGGTTTGAGCAGATGTTGGATCGTCATTCCGAAGCGGCGCGGGTTCTGCGCGCGCGAGGCCGTGACTTTGGGGTCAAGGATGGATCTGCACTGGCGCGTGTGCTGGCGTCGCCAGACGCCGGGCGGGCCATTGGCCGGCTGATTGAAGGCGCGGAGGAGCGGATGCGCGATCATCTGGCGCGTGAAGCCGAGCGGGCGGCCGTCCGGAAGCAGCAGGAAAGATCCGTGTCGCGGGGTCGGGGGATGTCGATGTGAGTAGCGCGGAGGATCATCTCTACGGGCTGATGGAGATTGCCGAGCAGCAGCAGGCGGTAGTGCAGCGCGTGCTCACCGGGCTGGCAGAGGAGCGGGCGGCGCTCGCTCAGGAGCGGCAGAAACTGGCGGAGGAAGCCTCGAGCCTCGAAGAGCGGGTGCGCGAGGCGGTCAGCGCCGCGATGGCCGCGGCGCTGGAGCAGATGGGCAAGGAAGGTGTCGCAACGGTCCGGGAAGCGACCAAGCCGATGCTGGAGGATCTTGCCGGGCTGGCGGGTGGCATGGCGGTTGCGGAGGAGGCGCTGCGCCGGATCGTGGCCTGGGCAAGCTGGCGGCTGCTGGGGTGGATCGTGGCACTGACCGTCGGGCTGATGCTGTTCGGCTGGCTGAGCAGCACGGCCGTGATCTGGTGGGACCGCACTACGGTCAGTCAGCTACGGGGCGAAATCGCCATGTTGCAGGCCAATCACGCCGCCTGGGTAAAGGCGGGAATGCTCGACAAGATCACACGATGCGGGCCAAGCGGGCGCCCTTGCGTCGCCATCAACCAAAGCGCCGGGAAATTTGGCTTCCCAGGCGGGCCGAATGATCTGCGCGTCCTCAAGGGGTATTAGGGGGGAGCCGACACGAAAATAGCCTTTACGGCCCTGGCTGAATATCGTGTCCTCGGCAAAACCTCAGGGTCGAATTCTGGCACATCCGCACCCCATCGCTCGGTCCTCGCAATGCCGGCTTTCACATTGCTGGCAATTTAGCAGAAAAAGGGAAATGCCGCCGCGGGGAGGGGGGCGTACCGGCGGGTCAGCATGAAGGCTGATCAGACGGGCAAGGCTGTCTCATGCCAGACGGTTCGCAGGGCGATATCGGTTTCTGGCTTCGAACAGAATGAGCAATCCGGCACGCGGGAGTGCGTTCGTCTCATGCGGGCGCCAGGCGGCGACCAGGGGCTGGTAAACAGATAGTTGCGGCCATCCGCGAACCGCGCACCGGCTTCGACGCGCGCGAGTTCAAGGGCAAGCAAAGCGCCGGCAAGATTTGACACGAAGGCGAAGGGCGCCAGAACCTGCTCGCCGGCCGCCGTGAGAAGCGTCTGCTGAGCGCACAATTGCTTGTAGAGGCTATCGAACGCCATGCCGGTCAGCGCTGATGCGTCGAGGCCCGGATGCCGCGCGGCGATATTGGCGGCCACGTTCGCGTCGATGAGATCACCCGCGAGAACAACGTCGAGCGCGATACCTAACCCTTCTGGGGTAGCGACACGGAAGTGCATTTTACGTACGGCACACGTGAACACACGCAGAACTGATATGTTGGGCTTTGCCGTGTGACGTTATTTCCGAGGGAGAGCCCGCATGAGCCAGACGCCGGACGCGGCCACGAGGATCGCCGTGATCCAGAGCGTCGGAAGGGTTGTCTGGGCAAACTGCGCGATGAGGCCGAGCAACAGGGCACCGAGCGCGTAGCCGGTGTCGCGCCAGTAGCGGTAGGTCCCGAGAGCCTTGCCGCGGATCAGTGGCGCCGCCTGGTCGGACATCGCCGCGATCAGGTTGGGGTAGAGCAGCGCCATGCCGATGCCCATGATCACGGCAGCCGGCAGCCAGAGCACCGCGTTGTCCCCTACCGCGGTGAGTGCAATGCCCGCCGCGAGAAGATAGAACCCTGCGATCACCGGGGTCCGCCTGCCGATCCGATCACCCAGATGGCCGGTCCAGAGCTGCGAGAAGCCCCACACCATGGCGTAGGTGCCTGTCAACCAGCCGATTTCGACCAGCCTGGCGCCGTGTGATTTGAAAAACAGCGGGAACATTACCCAGACCAGCGTGTCGGCGATCTTGTTGACGATGCCGCCCTGGCAGATCGCCCGGCCGACCCGGTTGCGGAAAGAGATGCGGACGAAGATCGCGCGTAGCGTGAGCGTATGATCCTGCGATGCGTCAGCACCGGCCTCGGCATGTTCAACCTTGACCCAGGCGAGCGTATCACGGACCCGGGTGATCGTGGCGAAGGCCAGAACAATCGTGGCCATACCGAAAACCAGCAAGGCATCGCGCGCGCCGACCGCCTCGGCAAGCAGGGCAGCGCAGGCGCCAGCGAGGCCGACGGCCACATATCCCGTGGCCTCGTTGATGCCGACGGCCAGCCCGCGCTGGTGGCTGCCGGCGAGATCGATCTGGCTGGTCACCGTCATCGTCCACGTGAAACCCTGGCTGATCCCGAGAAAGATGTTGGCGATGACGATCCACCACCAACTGGGTGCCGCCCAGATCAGCAGCGGGATGGGAATGGCTGCGATCCAGCCGGCGATGAGGACAGGTTTGCGGCCGAACCGGTCGGCAAGCCCGCCGGCGACAAGGTTGAGCGCACCCTTCACCAGGCCGAAGGAGAGAACGAAGCTCGCGAGGAAAAGAAAGGCACCGGGAGCAACGCCGAACTCATGCGCGAGGGTCGGCAGGACCGCTCGCTCCATACCGATGACAAGACCGACGAAGAAGACCTGCAGCGCCTGCAGGGTGAACTGGCCGCGATTGGCCGTGATGCCGCGAATATGAACCGAGGCGTTCGCCTGTGTGGTCACGCGGTGAAGCCCGAATTCCAGGCGCGCAGTTCGGCCGCCCCCTCGGGCGCGGGCGGAATGTTCTCGAGCATGAAGGCGACGAAGCGGTCGGCATCGCCGATGAGAAAGGCGGGATTGTACCGCCGCTCGAAGCCGATGGTGGATACCGGCTTGCCGGAGAGCCCCCGGCCGCAGACCGAGCCGGCCAGAGCACCGGGCAGCACCTCGATATGGTCGGGTAACGCCTTGAGCCGAACAAGGCTGGTGAACAGATCGCGCGCGCCGCGCGCGGCGTCGGTCGCAAGCTCGGTCCGGCCGACATCACCCACCATGAGCGTGTGGCCGCCGAGCACGCTCCATGGCTCATCCGCGCGGGTGCGGTCGGTCACCGTGAGGCAGAGATGCTCCGGCGTGTGGCCGGGCGTGTGCAGCACCTCGAGCACGACATTGCCGAGTTCGAGCCGTTCGCCGTCAGCGAGGCGGCGGCACGCATAGCCGACCTCGGCGGATTCGTGGATGGCGTATTCGGCACCGGCCGCCTCTGCCAGCGCGCGGCCGGCGGAGCGATGATCGGCATGCAGATGCGTGTCGATCACAAGGCGGATCGGCGTCGCCGAGGCCGATGCGGCCTGCAGATAAGGCTCAATCGGAAACAGCGGGTCGACGACCACGCCCGCCCCCTTGCCGACACAGCCGAGCAGATAGGAAGCCGCCGTGGGGTCGGTGTGCAGGAACTGTCGGAGGATCATGGGTTTGGCTCCTGGCTGACGCGGCGATCTTGTTGCCAACGCGCTATCACGTTATCATTCGCGATATTGATTGAATGAGTCAGTGATGAAGTCAAGCAGTGGTCCAAAGCAACAGATTTTCAGCCATCTCGCCGAGATCGCAGCGGCACTTGCGCATCCGCACAGGATCGAAATTCTCGAACTGATCGCCCAGGGCGAGCGTAGCGTGGAGGATCTTGCCGAACGGATCGGCCTCTCACTCTCGAACACGTCCCGCCACCTGCAGGTCTTGCGCCGTGCCCGCCTTGCGGCGCCGCGGAGGGAGGGCAAGAACATGTTCTATAGCCTGGTCTCCGAGACCGAGGTGGTGACGTTGCTGGGCAGCCTGGGTCGAGTGGGCGAGCGGAACATCGCGGAAATCGACCAGGTGGTGCAGGCGTATTTCCGGGCGCGGGACGCGCTTGAGCCCGTATCCCGCCTAGTCCTGCTTGAACGCCTGCGCGAGGGCAGCGTGACGCTGCTCGATGTCCGGCCGCCGGAAGAATTTGCTCAAGGGCATCTGCCTGGGGCGCTCAATGTCACCCTTGATCACCTCGACGCGATGCTGGACAGTCTTGCCGCGCGCTCGCCGATCGTTGCCTATTGCCGTGGGCCATACTGCGTTCTCTCCTTCGAGGCGGTGGCGCGTCTTCGCACACGTGGCATCGAGGCGATGCGGCTGGAGGAGGGCTATCCCGAGTGGAGGGCGGCGGGTCTTCCTGTCGAGACTTGAGCGTCAGAGCGCGCATATGCGGCGTGGGAGCGGCCTTTTCACAGGACAGCATGCCGCCATATGCGGATCGAGAGCGCAGAAGTTGGCGGCACATAGCGGCAATGCCTTGTCAGCTTTTTCTTTTGCTTTTGTTTGGTCCGAGGTTCGGACAAGCCATTTCCGCTGATCACTATCGCACGCAGAAGAGGATGCAAGAATGCCAATGATATCCCGCCGCGGGCCTGACCCTGGCTGCGGCCGGCGCGACTGGCGTTCGTGCCGCCACGGCCGCCCGTACTGGGCAGCGCCTTGTCGCCGGAACGCGCAGCCTCGATGTGAATGGACGCGCAGCGAGGGTATTCCGGCTCACCGACCAGGATGGCCGCCCAGGCCTCTCTTTGGTGCCAGGTGAGCAGTTTCAGGTCGAACTCTCCAACCGAACCACGGATCACACCATCATCCATTGGCACGGCCAGCTACCCCCCTGGACACAGGACGGCTTTCCATGGCCGCAGACCCCACCGCTCGCCCCTGAAACGACGCGCGCCTACGATTATGCGCCGATCCCTGGAACCTACTGGATGCATTCGCACCAGGGCCTGCAGGAGCAAAGTCTCATGACGGCGCCGCTGATCGTCCAGGATGCCGCCGTTCTGGCCGAGGGGCGCCAAGAGGTCGTGATGATGCTGCATGATTTCAGCTTCACCGCGCCTGACGCGCTGTTGGCCAACTTAACTGGGCAGACGCGCTCGGCAACCCACGAAATGGCACGCGCGACGGAGAATGCCGCTCCAGCCTCGATGTCAGTCGGAACTAGCATGGGATCGATGCCGGGCATGAGCCATGCGGCATCTGGTAAGGCAGGGGGAGTGTCAATGGGCGCCGCTGCAGGGGCGATGGGCGGAATGGGCGCGGTGGGAGGGATGTCGATGGACCTGAACGACATCCATTACGACGCGTTTCTGGCCAATGACCGGACTCTGCGCGACCCCGAGGCCGTTCAGGTGGAGCGGTCGGGACGGGTCCGGCTCAGGATCATCAACGCGGCCTCGTCAAGCCAGTTCTGGATCGACCTCGGCGCCTTGACCGGCAGGGTGGTTGCGGCTGACGGTCATCCGGTGCTGCCGGTCCCCGGACATCGCTTTCCGCTGGCGATCGCGCAGCGGCTGGACATCTTAGTTGATCTGCCGACGGCCGGAGCATTCCCCGTTCTCGCGCGGCTGGAGGGATCGCGCCGGCGCACCGGTATCGTATTGGCGACACCCGGCGCGCGGGTTGGGCGGATCAAGGAAGTCGGGCTCGACCAGATGCAACCAGTCGACAATTCTCTGGAAACCCGGCTGACCGCCCGCACGCCGTTAACCCCCCGCAAGCCTGACCTCGTGCACCGGATCCTCCTCAAGGGCGGCATGAAGCCCTATTCGTGGTCGCTGAACGGGGAGTTCTGGCCGAACATCACACCGCTGATGCTCCGGAAGGGGCAGCGCGTGGAAATCGAGATGGTCAACCATTCCATGATGGCACACCCGATGCACCTGCATGGTCATGCGTTCCAAGTCATTGCCGTGAACGGCCGGTCGCTGAGCGGCGCGGTCCGGGACACCGTGCTAGTGACACCGATGATGGGCAGTGTGCGGATCGCCTTCGATGCCGACAACCCCGGGCGCTGGGCACTGCACTGCCACAATCTATATCATATGATGACGGGTATGATGACGGAGGTCCGCTACGACGGCATCGAGGTTTAATATAATCTGCGTGGCAACTGACTCGTTGCGGGACTCCCGATACGATGAAAACAGGATCTTGTTGCGCTTTACGTACTCTTGGTCGGCGAGGCACCAACCCCACCGACCGCGCCGAGAAAGATGCTGGCGTGACCATGCAGGGAATTGATAAAGATCAGTGTCACGCTGGCGGCCATGGCGATCATCGCCCAGACCGGATTGATCAAGCCGGTCGCGGCGAGCGGGATGCCGATGCCGTTGAAGCAGAAGGCGAGCGCCACGTTCTGCACCATCTTGCGGTAGCTGCGCGCGCTGATTGCCCGAGCCAGCGGCACAAGTGTCAATTCCGGCCGCATGATCACGATATCGGCGGCCTCGATCGCGATGTCGGTGCCGTTGCCCATGGCGATGCCGACATCCGCCTGCATCAGCGCTGGTGCATCGTTGATGCCGTCGCCGACCATGGCAACCTTGCCGTTGCGTTGCAGGTCGCGGATCGTCGCTGCCTTGTCCTGCGGCAACACCTCAGCAATCACCGTCTCGATTCCGGCCTCGGCAGCGATTTTTTTTGCGGCGGTCGCATTGTCACCCGTCAGCATGATGACGTTCACCCCCGCAGAACGCAGCGTGTCGATCGCCTTCCTGGCGTCCGGTTTGAGGCGATCACCGAGGGAAATCAGGCCAACGAGCGCCGCACCCTCGGCGGCGAGGATAACCGTGCATCCGGCCTCCTGCTCGGTCTGGATATCGGCCTCAATGGGTGAAAGATCGATTCCGCTCTCGCGGAGGAATGCCGGACTGCCGACCAGCAATTGTGCACCGTGGTGCCAGGCCGTGATGCCTTTGCCAGGCATTGCCTGAAATTCTGCAACTGCGGGCAGATCAAGGTCGCGGTCGAAGGCAGCGCTGACAAGCGCTTTTGCCAATGGGTGCTCGGAGGTAGCCTCGACTGCGGCAACCAGCCCGAGCAGGCTTGCCTCGTCATGGTGACCGACCGGCCGGATCACCTGGAGGACCGGTTTGCCTTCGGTTAGCGTGCCGGTTTTGTCAAATACCACGTGGTTGACCTGACGGAAGGTCTGGAAGGCTTCGCCGGTACGCATCAGGATCCCGCGGTCGGCGGCCTCGCCGGCGCCACGGACAATCGACAGCGGCGCCGAGATACCCATAGCGCAGGGATAGCCC
>NZ_NCAS01000077.1:0-2873 GCF_002255515.1 Acidiphilium sp. 20-67-58
CATGGCTGAAAAAAGCCTGATATTTCAGCCTGGGCGGATTGGTTTTTATAGACGGGAAGTCCCTCCATACGCGCGTGGGGGCGGGGTGTTTGGGGACATAGGTTTTGTGAGTGGTGCTAACTTATCGTGGTTTGCACGCGTGCGCGGGGCTTTCATGGGCCTATTTGGCGTCATTACCCCTAACGGTGAGAATATCCGCCGCCTGCACTGGGCCTGTATTTTGCAGGGCAGCAGGGTCGAGGCGAATCCTTTTGGAGAGGCGACGGCTGCCCCGGTCATGGCTGCTTCACCATGCCGGGGACTGTTTTAATGCTGGTCGATCTTTTTCAACTGATACGTTGCGCCGGTCCAAGTTCCTGCCGCGTCCTGCCGGGTTAGGACGAACCCCGCCGCGCGGGTGCCTGCAAGTTTGGCAATGGATGTTGCCAGGAATTGACGGCCCCGGCCTTGGGGGTCTGCAATGTTTTTAACGGCATCATCCAGTTCGCCGGTTTTCATCGGGTATGTATTGTGATGTTGCTCCCAAGCCTCAAACAGTTCGGCAATTCGCACCCGGCGCGGGTCGCGGGCTTTGGCTTTGCTGATCTGCGCAACCGGGTCGGTGCAGCCCAGGTTCATAAGCGGGTCGCGCACCCATGCGGCCCAGGTCTCGAATGAACCGAACGGCCTGCCACGTTCGAGGCTTGCTTCATTCTGCCTGCCCCATCGCCAAATAATCAGGGCGGCGGTGAGTAGTTCCGCGCGGCGGGCTTTAATGCCAGCCAGGAAAACATCGCGGCCCGGAAAGTCGCGGGCTTCGGGGTCATCGCATTTTGGGTCTAATTCGCAAGCCAGGAAGCGGCGGGCTAAGTCCTCCGATACGCTCAACCCGTTGCCGGTGATGGCTATGAAGGCGGTGCTATTCAATGCCACCATTTTAGTCTGCCCGAATACTCGAACCCGTGCCGGTCGTTCCGTGATGACACTGGCCAGGGTATCGGATTTTAATGCCATGCTGTTTGCGTTATCCAGAAACAGCGCAACCCCCGCCTGCATAAGTTCGGAGGCTATGCGTTTGTCGAGTTCGGCTTTATCGCTGCCGGTAGTGAACGCGGCAGGGGGTGAACCGAACGCAATCGCGCAAATTGCCTGAACCAAAAGCCCCTTTCCCGAACCGGCTCCCGATACGTCCGGCGCGGTGATAATCAAGCCGGGGGCAAGCGAGAGTGAGGCGCGGCAGATAGCGGTAAGTAGGCCGCAAATCAGGGCGGTTTCAGCTTCGCCAGGCGGCTTCTCGATATCAACCACATCGAGGTCATGCGCGGTAAATCGCTGACTATCCGAGAACGGAAAAGTCATGAAGGTTTCCCTAATTGTTCGCAGCGCATTTTCAGCATCGGCCTTGCTGGGTGTTGGCGGCACCCGAATTGCGGGGACGTTGTGGCACCATAGGCCGGTGGCATCATCAAAGCCCGTAGCAGTGTGTATTGTGCCGTCGTCGCGCAGCATCGGGGTGCTTGCGGTGCCGTTTAGTTTTGGAAAACCTTCGGCAGTATCAACCAGCATTTTTGCAGCACGTTCGGGGAAGGTTATCGGTTTTTCTTTGCCCTCTTTGTCGATTGTGACGGGGTGGCAAAGTTCGTGAACCCGCATGGTCGCGGCATGGTGCGTGAAGGGCATGATACGCACCGGCTGGCTGGGTGCGGCGGTGACTTGCACAAGCAGCCCGCCCATATCGTAAACCTGCCCGGTTTTTGCCAGCAACGCGGCAGCGGCCTTGACGGCGGCAGGGAGGTCGCCGGAATCAATCAGCAAGTCCGGCAGCATCGCGCGGCTCATGGTTTCAGCGGCAGCGGCTTCGGGGTCGGTTTGAAAGTTCATACCCGCCTCCTAGACAATGCTGATTGTGCTGTTCTGCACGCTTCAAGTTTCGGTAGTCCGGCTTGCGTGCCTGCATGTTCGAGTAGGGCGGCGGCATAGGCTGCATTTAATGTGCCGTGCTGTACCTGGTCGGCCAGCCTGCACCCGGCCCAGAACAGCCGCGAATTGCGCTGGCCTTCGCCGGCATCGGCAACCCAACGGAGCAATTTTGCAATACTCGCATCATCGGGCACGCGCGGCGGGGCAGGGGGGCGCTCTGGGCGTTTTTCCGGGCTGGTGAGCAGCCAGAATGGCCAGGGCGCTACAGGGGCTTCTGTAAGGGTTTTATAGCCATGTGCCCCCCAGGATATTACATAACCAGCATCGGCCCGAATATCGATGCCCTTTATGCCCTGCAAGGCGGTGGTGCATCGCAGTCCGGGCGGGTGCTGAAAGTAGCAATGCCATCCATCTGAGCGGGTGCTGATCGTTAGCGTTTTGAGGGCATCGGCATGGTGCCAATACCATTCGGCGGCTTCGGGGTGTTTTGTGGCGTCAATGTCCAGAACAGCAATGCCGCTGGCCTCCCCGGTTGGGAAGGCAATCAAGGGGCCGGGGTGCTGGTTGTATAATTCGCGGATGCCTTGGACGGTGCTACTGGCATCATAGAACCCGCGCGGTGATGTTGGCCGCTTCATGGTGTTACAGAAAAACAGGGGGAAGCCGGTTTTGGCATGGTAGGGCAAAGCGAGGTCGATTGTGTTCATGCTGCACCCCGCATGGCTTCGGTGATGGTGAGAGCAATGCGGCGGCAATGTTCGGCTTCCCGTTTAGCATTTTCCCGGATTAGTGGGTCAGGCTCTCGGCGGTTTTCAAGCCATTCGGCGCGGCTTTGGAGGCTTCGCACGGCGCGGCGCATATCAGCCACCGGCAAGAGCATACGGGCAGTTATGCGGCGCTCATTGGCCTGCATCTTGCCGATAATTCGGCCTTCGAGTCGTTCGGCTTTGTCTTTGTAATTTTGCATAGGGCAA
>NZ_NCAS01000043.1:0-17562 GCF_002255515.1 Acidiphilium sp. 20-67-58
AGCACCCCATGGAGGAGCTGCGCTGGCACCCACGCCGAGAAACAGCTGTTCCGCTAGAGAGCTGCGCGCCAATTTCCGACTAAATCAACAAAATCCGCCAATTATGGTCGTTCTCGGGAGGTGCGCCGGTGCTCCAAAGCTGTCATTGGTAGGCTTAGCCGTGACGGGCCGGGTTGGGTGGATTTCTGCCGGCCTGCTTGCGGCCGTGGGACGCGGATACTGGACCTTCACCATACGGCGAGACTTGGCCAAAACCGGACGGTCAGCTTTTAGGAAGCTCAACAGCGAAAGCGGGCTAGGCGTCACGTGGCGGCTGGGCAATTGTCGACGTGAATTGACCATGGAACGCCAGATGCGCAATTCTAACGTTGTGCAAGTGCTAAACCCGGGTAGCCGTTGTTGCTCCTCACCTAATCATCCTCATTGCTGATCCACGAAGCATATGCTTCGACTGGCAAAGCGGCCCGCAACGCATCCGGTACTATTAAATCTTACACCTCGGTCTGCATCGGTTCCACATCGAGGATAACAAATGCGATGAGAGTGCTTGGCCCGCACCGGAGCGAAGCGCTTCTAGAACCTCCCAGTCCATACGAAATTTTTCGAGAATAAGCGCGAGCTCGTCGATAATCGGTGCTTGGACGACGGCTGGCCCGCTAATTGCTCGCTACCGCACCATGATAGCGAGGCTAGCGTGAAAATACTGGTGGCGGACCGCGATGGGCGTTATGCCGGGGAGCTTTTGACCCAATTGAAGGCGCTGGATGATGCCTTTACGGTCATTCTGGCGGCTGAGGGCGAGAATTTGCTCGATGCCGTGCGGCGCCTGGCGCCGGATGTGGTGATTGTGGATATGGCGCGGCCGGACCGCGATGGGCTGGATTCCGTGCGTGCTTTGAACGCTCAGCAAATGCTTCCGGTGGTAATGTTTGTCGACGTAGATGATCCGGCTTTCATGGAAGAGGCGATCGCGGCGGGGGTAAGTTCATACCATGTGGGTGGCGTGGCGGTACCCGCCATCAAGCCGATTCTGCGCGCGGCGACAGCGGTGTTTCAACGGATGCGCGGCCTGCGGGACCGGCTGTACGAGGCCGAGGAGCAGATTGAGGCGCGGCAAGCGATTGAGGCCGCCAAACGGCTATTAATGGTGCAGGATAAAATGAGTGAGCCGGCGGCACACCGGTTTTTGCAGCGCCGCGCCATGGACCAGCAGAAAAAACTGGCGGAGGTGGCGGCAAGCCTGCTGCGGGACCGTAAAAATAGCCGCGAAATAGGAGGGGCGTGATGAGTATCATCCGATTGGGGCTGCTGCGGTTATGCGATGCGGCGCCCGTCATTCTGGCGGATCATGAGGAAATGTTCGCCTCAAACGGCGTGCGGGTAACGCTCTCGGTGGAGCCATCCTGGGCAAATATTGCTGATAAATTGAGCTATGGTTTTTTGGAAGGCGCGGTGATGCTGCCGCCGCTGGCGATGGCCTGCGCGGCGGGCTTGCGAGGCCGCAAGACTGATCTGGTAGTGCCGATGAGTCTCAGCGCCAACGGCAATGCGGTGACGTTGGCGGCCGATTTGCAACCGGCGTTCCTGACCGGCGGTATTGCCGGCATCGTGGCGCGGCGGCGGTTGCGGCTGGCGGTGGTGCACGGGTTTTCCACCCATGATTTGCTGCTGCGCTACTGGCTGGCGGCGTGCGGCGTTGATCCGGTCTCGCAGGTGGAAATCACCGTGCTGCCGCCGGCTGAAATGGTCAGCAGTCTGGCCGCCAACGCCATTGACGGCTTTTGCGCGGGCGCCCCTTGGGGGCAGGTGGCGAGCCATTCCAGGCTGGGGTTTATTGCGGTTCATTCCAGGGATATTTGGCACGATCACCCGGAGAAATGCCTGACATTGCGGGCGGACCTCGCCGAACGTGACCCGGCGGGCGTGACGGCAATTTTGAAAACGTTGCGCCGTGCCGGAGCATTATGCGCGGCGGCGGATAAGCGCAGCGCCCTGGCGGCTTTGCTGGGGCAAGCCGAGTACCTGGATTTGCCGGGTGAGTTGATCGAACCCGCTTTGGACCCGGCGGCAGGCGGGCCACTTTTCACTGCGCAATATCCGGATATTGAGCATGCCAAATGGTTCGCAGCCCAGATGACGCGCTGGCACCATGTGCCGCCGGGCAGCTTGGATCAGATGGCGTCACTGTACCGGCCGGACCTGTTCATTGCGGCCGGCGGTGTGGCGCCGGAAGGCCGAGATGAAGTGTTTTGCGATGTGCGCGCATGACCATATTTTGGCGTATATATGATTAATTATTGTGCTACACGCATATAAATTACTCTTAAAATAAAATTAAATGCAAAATTGCCGCTTTAATTGGCTGATTTGCACCTTGGCACATAAATTGCTGCACCGCATTTAGATAGCGGATGCTGTCTGCGCGGCAGTCAAGGACGATTGCCGGTGCGAAAAGGGGGTTTCCCCAACCTTATCTGCGCGGGCCAAGGGACGGTTCGCACATGGTGACGCCAGCGGGCGCACCGCGGAGTTTTCGACATGTCCCTTTCGGGTGATAAAAGCTTTTTAAAGTCCGGTCATTTGCCGACTTTGTTCGCCGCTTTTCTGTATTTTGATGCCAGCTTCATGTGCTGGGTGTTGCTTGGGCCGCTGGGGATTCAAATCTCCAAGGCGCTCAGCCTGGACCCGGCCCATAAGGGGCTGATGGTGGCGGTGCCGGTGCTGGCCGGCGCCGTTATCCGTATTTTGAATGGCGTTTTGGTGGACCATTTCGGTGCCAAGCGGACCGGCATCGGGGCGCAGTTGGTGGTTATTTTGGGTTTGGCTGCCGCCTGGTTCTTCGGCGTGCCGAGCTATGATGCAGTTCTGCTGCTGGGCGTGGTGCTGGGGATCGCAGGTGCCTCCTTTGCCATTGCATTGCCGATGGCTTCGCGCTGGTATCCGCCACAGCATCAGGGCAAGGCCCTGGGTCTGGCAGGTGCGGGCAATTCCGGCACCGTGCTGGCGGCTTTGTTTGCCCCGGCACTTGGGCTTTATTTCGGCTGGGTAAACGTGTTTGGCCTGACCGCCCTGGCGATGTGCGTGGTGCTTGCCGTGTTCATCGTGCTCGCGAAAGAGGCGCCGATCCAACCGCCTAAGCAATCCTTGTCTGGCTACCTGAAGGTTTTGGCAATCGCGGATACCTGGTGGTTCATGCTCTTCTACGCGGTCACGTTCGGCGGGTTCGTTGGGCTGGCTTCCTCGCTCAGCATTTATTTCCATGCGCAATATGGCCTGGAACCGGTGCAGGCCGGCTATGCGACGGCGGCTTGCGTATTCACCGGCTCGATGTTTCGCCCGATCGGCGGCTGGCTGGCTGACAAGGTTGGCGGCATCAGGGCCCTTTCGGTGCTGTATGTTCTGGCGGCGGCCATGCTGGTGTTGGTCAGCGTTGGTTTGCCAAGCCTATGGATGGCGCTGGGAGCTTTCGTGGTGGCCATGCTGGCGCTTGGCACCGGTAACGGTGCAGTGTTCCAGCTGGTGCCGGTGCGCTTTGGCCGCGAGATCGGCGTGATGACCGGTCTGGTTGGCTTTGCCGGCGGTCTTGGCGGCTTCTACCTCGCCTCCTCGCTCGGTTTTTCCAAGCAATGGACTGGCTCTTATCAGGCAGGCTTCTTGATTTTCGCAGGCCTCGCCTTGGTCGCCTTTATCGGCATTAACATTGTCAAAAAGAGCTGGCGCGCCAGCTTCTCCAAAGGTGTGACCGATATGGACAAAGTTCGCATCTAACGGACCCGGATGCAGGGGACGTATGTCCCCTGCAATCCTCCCAAGCAATTTTTCGAAGGAATGACGGCGATGAATAGGATGAGCAGCGCGCGCAAGAAGCTGGTGGTGATCGGTAACGGCATGGCGGGCATGCGGACCGTAGAAGAGATTTTACAGCGCGCACCGGGACTATTTGAGATCACCGTGTTCGGCGCCGAGCCGCAGCCGAATTACGACCGCATCATGCTCTCGCCGCTGCTGGCAGGCGATAAGAGCTTTGCGCAGATCGTTCTCAATAGCCTCGAATGGTATGAGGCCAACAATATTCATTTGATCGCCGGTGAGGCAGTGGTGAGCATCGACCGAGATGCAAAACTGGTGATCGGTGAAGCGGAGACCACCCGCCCTTATGATTTACTGTTGCTCGCGACAGGCTCGAACCCATTTGTGCTGCCGCTACCGGGCGTTGACCGTCCGGGTGTGATGACGTTCCGCTCGGTCGCGGATGTGGAGCAGATGCTGAGCATCGCGGCGCCGGGTAAAAATGCGGTGGTGATCGGCGGCGGACTGCTGGGGCTGGAAGCAGCACATGGTTTGAACCTGCGCGGAATGAATGTGAGCGTGGTGCATTTAATGCCGACGCTGATGGAGCGGCAGTTGGACGCTTCGGCAGCGCATCTGCTGGAGCGTAAGCTCGCGGCGCGCGGCATGAATATTTATACCAGCGCCAATACCGAACTATTCGATGGCGATGGCGAAGACGGCCCGGTGCGTGCGGTGGTATTGAAAGACGGGCAGCGCATCGAGACCGATCTGGTGGTGATGGCCGTTGGCATCCGCCCGAACGCAATCCTCGCTAAATCGGCCGGGCTGGCCACCGACCGTGGCGTGCTGGTTGATGACGCGATGCGCACATCCGACCCCGCGATTTTCGCAATCGGCGAATGCGTCGAGCATAACAAGCAATGTTATGGCTTGGTGGCGCCGATTTGGGATATGGCGAAGGTTGCCGCCGACCATATTTGCGGCGTGGCTGAGCCGGTTTTCACGCCGGTGGCTGCTGGCACCAGGCTGAAAGTCTCCGGCATCGAGATGTTTTCCGCCGGCGCCTTCATAGGGGATAAATCCACCGAGGATGTGGTGCTGCGCGATGCGGCACGTGGCATATATAAACGCCTGGTATTGCGCGACGACCGGTTGGTCGGCGTGGTGTGTTTTGGCGACGCCCGCGATGCCGGCTGGTATTTTGAACTGCTGAAAAATGCCGAGCCACTCGAGGAATTACGCGATACGATGATTTTCGGCCCGGTCATGGAATCGAGCGATCCGGATAACGCGCTCGCAGCGATGGCCGACAGTGCCGAGATTTGCGGCTGCAATGGCGTTAAAAAATCCACCATATGCAAGGCGATCGCCGAGCACGGCCTAAGTAGTATTGACGATGTGCGGGCGCGCACCAAGGCTTCTGCGTCTTGTGGGTCATGCACCGGTTTGGTGGAAGGGCTGTTAAAATTATCGCTGGGCGCTGGATACGCGCCGGATGCGGTGAAGCCAATGTGCAAATGCACCGCCCATGGCCATGATGAAGTGCGGCGGCGGATAAAAGGCGGCGCATTAAAAACCATCCCGGCCGTGATGCAGGCGCTGGAATGGAAAACCCCGAATGGCTGTGGTTCATGCCGGCCAGCTTTGAATTTTTACCTTCTCGCCGCTTGGCCCGGTGAATATGTTGATGATACGCAGTCGCGCTTTGTGAATGAACGGATGCACGCCAATATCCAGAAGGATGGCACGTATTCGGTGGTGCCGCGCATGTGGGGCGGTACCACGAGTGCCAAAGAACTGCGTGCGATCGCCGATGTGGTGGACAAATTTAATATCCCCGCGGTGAAGGTCACCGGCGGCCAGCGCATCGATATGCTGGGCATAAAGAAGGAAGATCTCCGCGCCGTCTGGCAGGATTTGAACGCGGCGGGTCTGGTCTCCGGCCATGCCTACGGCAAGGCGTTACGGACGGTGAAAACCTGCGTCGGTTCTGAATGGTGCCGTTTTGGTGTGCAGGATTCCACTGCCATGGGTGTGGCGCTGGAGAAAACCACCTGGGGCTCTTGGCATCCGCATAAGGTAAAGCTGGCAGTGTCCGGCTGCCCGCGCAATTGCGCGGAGGCCACCATCAAGGATTTCGGTGTGGTCGCCACCGAAGCCGGTTGGGATTTGCATGTCGGCGGCAATGGCGGCATCAAAGTCCGCGCCACGGAGTTACTGTGCAAAGTCACCACTGAAGAGGAGGTGATGGAATATGCCTGTGCCTTCCTGCAACTCTACCGTATGGAAGCGCATTATCTGGAGCGCACCGCGCCGTGGCTGGAGCGGGTCGGTCTGAAATATGTGCAGGAGAAAATCGTCGAGAATGCTGAACTGCGTTTGTCGCTGTTTAAGGATTTCATGCACGCGCAAACATTCGCGCAAACCGATCCTTGGGCCGAGCAAGCGGTAAACGAACAAGCGGGCAAAAAATTCAACGCGATGGCGGAGCTGGTATGATGGACGGAATGCGGGCTGTTCGGGACTTTATTGATATCGGCGCGCTGGAAGAGATTCCGCGCCTGGGTGCACGCAGCGTGAAAACCGCCATGGGTGATATTGCAGTGTTCCGCACAGCACATGACACGGTGTACGCACTGCGTGACCAGTGCCCGCACAAGGCCGGCCCGTTAAGCCAGGGGATTGTGCATGGTGATGCCGTCACCTGCCCGCTGCATGGCTGGGTCATTTCCCTGCAGACCGGCAATGCGATGGGGCTTGATACTGGTTGCACGCCGCGTTTCGCGGTGAAGGTTGAACATGGCCGCGTACTGCTGGCAGTGGGTGTAATTGCGTGAAAACCACCTGCCCTTATTGCGGTGTCGGCTGCGGTGTTGATGTGAAAGACGGCACTACATCCGGCGATCTTTCACACCCCGCCAATGCCGGCCGGCTCTGCATAAAAGGCGCAACGCTCGCTGCCACACTCGATGATAGCAACCGGCTGCTGGTACCTACCGTTGGTGGGAAACAAGTCGCGTGGGACCAGGCTCTCGATACCATCGCTGAAAAATTCTCATCGGTCATCGCCGCGCACGGACCTGATGCGGTGGCGATCTATGGTTCCGGCCAGTTCCTTACAGAGGATTATTACGTTGCCAACAAATTGATGAAAGGCTTTATTGGCTCCGCGAATATCGACACCAACTCGCGCCTCTGCATGGCCTCCACGGTCGCCGGCCATGTCCGGGCCTTTGGCGAAGATGTCGTGCCGGGCTGCTATGATGATATCGATGAAGCCGACCTGCTGGTACTCGTCGGTTCCAACACCGCCTGGTGCCATCCGGTATTATTTGAACGTGCTCTGGCGGCACGTGCGGCGCGCGGCACAAAAATCATTGTCATCGACCCTAGGCGCACGGCGACCGCAGCGCTGGCGGATTTGCATTTACCTGTCCGCCCAGATGCCGATGTGGGTCTATTCCTTAAACTCCTCACCGCCATCGAGGAGCGCGGATATGTCGATGAAGCTTACGTCGCTTTACACACGCAAGGTTTCGCCGGCGCCCTGCGCGCCGCGCACGAGACTGCATCAGACGCTGCCGAACTGGGGTTGACCGAAGCTGACCTCGAATCATTTCTGCACCTATTCTGCACCACGCCGCGTTGCGTGACGTTATTCAGCCAGGGTGTGAACCAATCCACCAGCGGCACCGACAAGGTCAACGCCATCATCAACGTGCATCTGGCCACTGGGCGCATCGGCAAGCCAGGCATGGGACCGTTTTCACTCACAGGCCAGCCGAACGCGATGGGTGGCCGCGAAGTTGGCGGGTTGGCAAATCAGTTGGCCGCGCATTTGCGATTTGACGACCCGGTAGACCGCGCATTGCTAAAATCATTCTGGTCCAGCAACCGGCTACCGCGCAAACCCGGCTTCAAAGCCATTGAGATGTTCGACGCAGTATTATCAGGCCGCATCAAAGCCATCTGGATTGCCGCCACCAACCCCGCCGAAAGCCTGCCGCGCTCAGCACGCGTGCGCGCCGCTCTGGAGGCCTGCCCGTTCGTGGTTGTATCCGATTGCTGGCCCACCGAAACCACGCGGCTTGCCAACGTGACTCTCCCTGCCGCTGGCTGGTCGGAAAAGGATGGCACGGTGACAAATTCCGAACGATGCATCTCCCGCCAGCGCGCCTTCCGCACTGCCCCTGGTGAGGCCAAGCCGGATTGGTGGATATTCACGCAAGTTGCCCAGCGCATGGGTTTTGCAAACCAGTTCGCCTACACTAAACCCGCCGATATTTTTCGCGAACATGCCCGTCTATCAGGCTATGGCAATAACGCCACCAAATTGTTCAACATCGCGCAACATCAGAGCATCAGCGATGGTGATTACGAACTGCTGCAACCTTTCACCTGGGGTGCCAAACGTTTCTTCGCTGACGGCAAATTCCCAACGCCTCAAGGCCTTGCTAATTTCGCAGCAATCATCGCCGGCACGCCGAAAAAACGCGACGCATCCTTCCCCTTCATCCTCAACACGGGGCGGCTGCGCGACCAATGGCATACCATGACCCGCACCGGATTCGTGCCCACACTCATGGAAAGTGCGGCGGCGCCAAGTTTCTCAATCTCTGACGCCGATGCCGCGAAGTATGCGTTAATACCCGGTGACCTGGTGCGCGTGACCACCCGCCACGGCAGTGAAGTTTTGCCGGCAGCCATTTCAAACACCCAGCGTGAGAGCGAAATTTTTGCTGCCATGCATTGGACGCAAACGCATAACGCCACCGGCAACATCAACCAGCTGGTGGGCCCGGCGCGCGACCCGTATTCCGGCCAGCCGGCATCGAAGTTTGAACATGCCGCGATAGAGAAAATCCCCGCATTCTGGCATGGCATTTTACAAACGCATAAACTTACGCAACCCTCCGGACAGTTCTACGCATCGCGCGTGCCGCTCGCGGGCGGTATGCACCGCTTCACCATGGCGGGTTGGAAGCCGCTCTCATTTGGTGGAGAACTTTCAGATTGGGCCGCCCGCCTGTGCGGTGCCGATGCCGACGCCGAACGCATCGAAATGCTCGATGCTGGCCGTGGAACCTACCGGCTCGGCATTTTGCAGGATCATCGTCTGCTGGCCTGTTTGTTTTTAGCACCGCACAACAATCTGCTGCCAGGTAACCAGGCGCTGGCCGAATTATTCAGCGTTCCCAACTGGCAAACCAACCGCATCGGCATTCTGATGGCGAGCGCCAAACCTGCCGCCGAATCAGGCCCAGTTGTCTGCGTTTGCCACCGTGTTACCGAAGCCACCATCCGCACCGCCATCAAAGAGAAGCGTCTCACGGACATTGCCGGCATCGGCCACGCTTTGAAGGCGGGCTCCCATTGCGGCTCATGCAAGGGTGAGCTCGCCACGATTTTACAATCGCAAACCACGCAGGAGTTAGTGACATGAGCCGCGTATTTCTCATCGGCGCAGGGCCCGGCGATCCGGAATTATTGACGCTCAAAGCATTGCGTCTGCTGCAGGCGGCGGAAGTGGTGCTGTATGACAGCCTTGTCGACCCGCGCATCATCGCTATGGCATCACCCGCTGCGCGGCTCATCGATGTGGGCAAACGCTGCGGCAAACATTCAGCCTCCCAAAGCGAAATTTGCGCGTTGCTGCTTGCTGAAGCGCGCGCCGGCTATCTCGTGGTACGCCTGAAAGGTGGCGACCCAATGGTATTCGGCCGCGCCACTGAGGAGATGGACGCTCTGCGCGCGCATGGCGTGGCGTTTGAAATCGTGCCGGGAATCACCGCCGCCACTGCCGCCGCCGCGACGCTCGAACTTTCATTGACCAAACGCGGCGTGGCCCGCTCACTGCATTTCCTCACCGGCCATGGCGCGGATGGGGGCTTACCGGCACATGACTGGGTATCGCTCACCAAATCCGGCGGCACATTGGTGGTCTATATGGGAAGCAAAACGTTGGGCGGCATGGCGGCACATTTCATCGAAGCCGGCATGGAGCCGGACATGCCTGCCATCGCCATCGAAAATGCCAGCCTCGCCCATCAGAAATCAATATCCGGCACCATCGCAATGTTGCCGCGGCTTGTTGAGAACGAAGCGCTGGCGGGTCCGGTTTTGATCATGATCGGCGAAGCTATGCGCAAAACCAACGATAAAACACAAGTTTCCGGCGATGCTACTAGGGCCGACTCCTATGGTATTAGAAAACAGGCCGCTTTCGAGAAAATATTTGCTTCATAAGAAAGACCGCATTGATGAGGGGCGTTGCTGCCGGGACGGGGTGAGGTTGAATGTCCGCTCCGGAGATCACCTCCAGGACCAACCTACGCCCGACTTGGGTCGATACCCGCCGACTCACTTACCGGCCAACAATGTCCGCTTACCTAAATTCCTGATCCAGAGCCGTCAGTCCGCTCACGGCCAACCTCGGACAAAACCCTTGCTGTTCCTCGCCGCTATGCTAGCTTTTAAGCCCTTTTTGACCGGAGCTCTTTCGCATGCCGAGTCGCGTTGCCCTATATGCCCGTTATTCATCTGATCTCCAGCGGGACGCATCGATCGAGGACCAGCTGCGTATCTGCCGCGAGCATGCGGCTCGTCATGGCTGGACAGTCGTGGACAGTTATACCGACCGGGCAATCTCGGGCGCCTCAATGCGGCGACCTGGCATCCAAGACCTTATCACGGACGCTGCTTCGGGCCGCTTCGACATAATTCTGACCGAGGCGATGGACCGAATCTCCCGCGACCAAGAGGATATCGCTGGCTTCTATAAGCGAATGGAGTTCGCGGGGATCAAGCTAGTGACAATCTCGGAGGGCGAGCTTGGCGCTATGCATATCGGCCTTAAAGGCACGATGAATGCCCTGTACTTGAAAGACCTTGCCCAAAAGACCCATCGCGGGCTTCAAGGCAAAATCCAGGCTGGCAAATCGGCCGGCGGCAATGCTTACGGCTATCGCGTGGTCCGCGGGTTCAGGGGGGATGGAACGCCAATCCCTGGAGACCGCGAGATAATCCCCGAAGAAGCTGAGATTGTCCGCCGTATTTTTCGTGATTTCTCAAACGGGCTATCACCGCGCGCCATAGCGCATGCGCTTAATAAGGAGGGCATACCCGGCCCCAGCGGTGTTGGGTGGGGACAAAGCACGATTAACGGCAATGCCGAGCGTGGGACCGGCATCCTGAACAATGAGCTGTATATCGGCCGCCTTGTGTGGAACCGGCTGCGTTATATTAAGGCACCGAATACGGGCAAACGGATATCCCGACCCAATCCTCCCAAAGACTGGGTCATCACCGACGTTCCAGCCCTCCGAATCATCGATGACGAACTTTGGCAGGCTGTTAAGACCAAACAAAACATCGCACGCAGAATCTCTTCGACTTCGACAACTCCCACCGATGCTAAGGCTCCCAAAGCGGGCTTCTGGTTACACCAGCGCCCCAAACACCTTCTCACCGGCCTGATGCGCTGTGGGCAGTGCGGGGGCGGATATGTTAAGATCAGCGCCACCATGTTCGGCTGCGCTGCTGCGCGCAATAAAGGCACCTGTGAGAACCGGCTAAATATCCGGGCTGATCATCTGGATGAGATCGTCCTCACCGGCCTCCAAGACCGCCTGATGAACCCAGATGTCTTTAAAGAATTCATGGACGCATTTATCGCCGAGCGTAACACCGTAATCGCCCAACAGAATGCACACTTCACGGCAGCAGAAGCAGAGCTGAGCCGGGTCAAATCACGTCAAAAGGTTTTGGTGCAGGCGCTCATGGACGGCATGCCGGCCCGGACGGTGAAGGACGAGATGATCGCACTGGAAGCCCGCGAGGATGACCTAAAGGCCCTGCTCGCAGCTCGGCCCGTCAGCGAACCCAGCCTGCATCCGAACCTTGCGAATATTTACCGTGACAAGGTTGCCGTTCTTCATAAGGCTCTCGGCGACCCGCCTCTGAAGGACGAAGCTTTCAACGCCATCCGCACATTAATCGAAGAGATCCGGCTGATCCCCGAGAACGGTGAACTCCACGTAGAGATCCGCGGCGCGTTGGCTGGAATCCTGGCTCTATGTGCGTCACACAAAAAAACCGCCGGCATTGGCACGGGCGGTTTGGTAAGTGTTCTTGCATCGCAAATGAAGTTGGTTGCGGGGGCACGATTTGAACGTGCGGCCTTCAGGTTATGAGCCTGACGATGATTAAATTTTCTCAAGTAATTTCTTTGGATTTTTCAAATTAAAATTTCACTACCCTTAATAATACACTTAAAAATCACCTTTCGTTCCGACTTCCACCAAAAAATGCCCTAATAGGGTGTGCCGAGTAAGACAAACTGTCTGTATCGGCGGACAGGCGGTCTCGTGCTCGCTCTGTTTCAAGGATAGGGACGTGGCATCAGATGTGAATTTCACTGGTGGTTTCGGAAGAATAGCGCTGACGATCGTTGGACAGCGTGTCGATCAATGGACAGGCAGTGTTGTCGCCCTCCGCGCAACGCGTGACAAGCGCGTTGAGAACCGCTTGCATCGTCGTCAGATCGGAGATTTTCGCCGCAATGTCGTCGAGGTGGCGCAGAGTGATCGATTGCACCTTCTCACAGGCGTCCCCATTCCCTTCCGCGAGTGCGAGCAGACCGCGCACTTCGTTGAGCGAAAAGCCGAGTTCCCGCGCCCGACGGATAAAGGTAATCCGCGCGACATCCCGATCATCATAGACTCGCCGTCCGCCTTCGCTGCGTCGTGCTCGCGGCAGAACGCCTGCCTTCTCATAGAACCGGATGGTCTCGATGCCACAACCGCTCCGCCCCGCGACAATACCAATCGGGATTTCGCCCCCGGCCGACGCCGCTGCCGGTCCGAAATTCGACGAATACTTTTCTTCCGCGGTCATCGAAATACCTCTTGCTCCTGTAGTTACTCCAGAACCTATATCCCGATAAGTCGATCGGGCCAATGCCGTGGTCGTGCTGCGGATCGGTGATCCGAAAGCCGTATTTACGAAAGGATAGATGCATGGAGATGATATCGCTGCAGGTTACCGGAATGACGTGTGAACATTGCGCGCGGACCGTCGAGGCAGCGCTGAACCGGATGCCTGGCATCAATGCTTCAGTTTCATACGACCCGGGTATCGCCGAGATCAGGAACGACGCTGGTCTCGAGATCGGGGCTCTGAGGACAGCATTAGAGCCGGGCGGCTACGGACTGGAACCTCTGACCGAGCCGGTATCACCAGACCGTGTCAGGGATCCGGGCAGCGGTTGGCATGTCGCGATCATCGGCAGCGGCGGCGCGGCATTCGCTGCGGCCATCCGCGCAGCCGAGACCGGAGCGCGGGTAACTATGATCGAACGTAGTGCCGTGATTGGCGGCACCTGCGTCAATGTCGGCTGTGTTCCCTCCAAGATCATGCTTCGAGCCGCCGAAATCCGCCACGATCAGGCTCATCATCCGTTCGACGGCATCTTCCGCAGCGCTGAACCTATCGAGCGAGCAGCGCTGCTCGCCCAGTTACGTGGTCAGGTCGATGCATTGCGAGGCGCGAAATACGAGTCAATCATCGCCGGTAATCCAAACATCACCTTGCTGTACGGCGAGGCGCGATTCGAGGACGCACGCACGCTTGTCATAACTGGCGCCGCGGGCACGGCGAACCGTCTGGTACCCGACCGGATACTGGTGGCGACGGGAGCCGCACCAATCATCCCTACGATTCCTGGCCTCGCGGAGACTCCGTACTGGACTTCCACCGAGGCACTATTCGCAGAAACACTGCCGGCTAGCTTGGCCGTGATCGGATCATCTTTCGTGGCGCTTGAATTGGCCCAAGCCTATCGGCGACTTGGAGCTAAGGTTACAGTTTTGGTGCGCTCCACCCTGCTCACGCGCAATGACCCGGAGCTTGGCGCTGGATTGCAGGCGGCACTTGAGGCCGAAGGAGTCCATATCCTTACCGGAACTGAACCCCGGCAGATCGCATATCATGATGGCCGCTTTACCATAACGCTCGCCTCAGGACCGATCGAGGCAGAGCGTTTGCTGATCGCGACCGGAAGGCGGCCTAACACGGCCGATCTTAACCTTGATAGCGCCGGAGTGAGCACAGATTCGACAGGCGCCATCGTGGTTGACGATCATCTCCGGACCTCCGCCAGCTATATCTACGCGGCGGGCGATTGCAGCACGATGCCGCAACTCGTCTACGTCGCGGCCGCAGCGGGAACGCGTGCAGCGATCAATATGACTGGTGGCGACGCGCGGCTCGACCTGTCGATCGTGCCATCGGTGATCTTCACCGATCCTGCGGTGGCAACCGTCGGGCTCGACGAAGCTCAGGCGGGCGAGGCCGGGATTGAGATCATCACCCGCCGTCTCGACCTTAAAAACGTACCACGCGCCCTGGCCAATTTCAACACCAGGGGGTTTGTTAAACTGGTTGCCGAGGCCGGTTCGCACCGATTGATTGGCGCCCAAATCCTTGCCCACAACGCTGGAGAAATGATCCAGACAGCGGCGCTCGCCATTCGATATCGAATGACCGTGCAAGAACTTGGTGACACGCTTTTCCCGTATCTCGTGATGGCAGAGGGCATCAAGCTCGCAGCTCAAACTTTTACCAAGGACGTATCGCAGCTCTCCTGCTGTGCCGGTTAACCAACGCGTTGTAAAAGGATTTTACCATGATCAAATCTCTGATTTCAAATCATCTCCTCCCGCATCGGATGGCGCTCCTCACCGGACTGCTAGTCTTGCCAGCAATGGCCCTCGCCTCGCCCTCCGGCGAGATGGGGCCGAAGAACGCGCAGAGCACAGCAGATCAATCGGCGCCGGCCGCATCGTTCATCAGCGATGGCAAGACCGTGACACTGGATACATTTAACGGGCATCCGGTCATGATCTGGCAGGTCGCGACCTGGTGCGGCAGCTGCCGGGCGGGGTTGCGCACCTTCGCGCATGAGAAGGCGCTGATCGACAAATCGAATATCCGGGTAATTGTTCTGCGCGATTACAAAAATGGCGGCTATCCTGGTATTGGCATCACAAAATTTGCGGAGCAGACGGCACCGAGCCTCATACACGACCCCCATTTCGTCTTTGGCGATGATACTAAGGCGCTCTATACGCTCTACAATCCACATCATTATGTCGATGTCTATGATCTCATCGGCGCGGACGGCGAAATCAAGACTGTCTCGTCCACACCTTCGGCGACGTTCGACAAGATAAAGGCTTTCATTACGTCGGAACCAAAATCATGATGGCGGCAACAATGCAGGATATCGTCAAGGTGCCCGTTGCGATCCGGTTTGCGTTGGCGGATCGGCGAGCGCGGATCTGGGGCACTACGACCTTCCTGATTGGTCTTGGCGTTTATCTGCTTGTTCTGCCAGCAACCGATACAGGCGGTACAATCGGACTGGTCTCACTGCGTTTTCTCACCTTCGGCGAGGTTGGCATTGCTCTGACAATGGCAATCTTGGTTGGCCTGACAACTGCGCTCGGAATCTACGGGCTGAGGCAGGGCGTGCCCGTTACATCCGGCAAGACGATTCTAGGCGCGATTGTCGCGATCCTGCCCACGCTTCTTTGCTGCTCGCCAATTCTGCCCCTAGGAATCGCAGCGATCGCCTCGGTATTGCCGGCGGCAGGGGCACTGGGCCTGCCGATCCAAGGTTTCATCGCCACGCACGAAGCTTGGATCTATGCAATCGCAATTGCCTTCATGGCCTGGGGTCTCTACGCCAACGCACGACGCGCGCTTTACTGCGCATGCTGATGGATAAGCAAAACTTTGAAGTAGGAGACAAGCCTCCCTTCCTGGAGCAGGCAATCCGCCTTCTCGGGGTTAATCTTACCGGTATCGACATATTGCTCGCGTTGCAGGGCGAAATTGCGATCAATTATTAGACTTTGTTGGACCCCGAATACGATTATGGGAATGACACCCGACCAAAATGAGCCGTCTGATCAGGTTAATTGTTTTGCAAACATCCAATTGAATTATTGTCTGCGAGTTAAATTTTAAAATTCTCTAATTTCAGAAAAAGAGCTTCCGAGCATAGGAAGCCGATTGTGGCGATGACTTCAAGAAGTTGCCTCGCGCAATATCCTTTCCCACCTTGTTAAAGCTATTTTGATCGAGGAAATGCGTTGGAGGCTCAGATTTTGTTTTGCTCATACCCATTAAACAAATTCCGAGACCGGACATAATTGCGCAGGGTAAAAAAGATAGAATGATTGGTGCAAGACCAATGGCTATTAGCCAGTGCCATCCGCCGCCATAGGCTAATACGCCAAATCCAACGGCTGATAATCCAATGATTACGCCTGTCCGTTCCATTAACTAGGACTGAATACGAGGCCGGCCGGATTTTGAGTTCGAGTTTGGTGAGGGTGAGCAATAGATCATTGTAAATCCTCGGTTTGGTTTTAAACTACGGTGCGGCCACCGCTTTTCGAAAAAAGGTGATGGATGATGTGCTGCTCCAATCAGCAGCACCGGCGAGACTGCCAATTTGGAGCCCTTCCGGGTTGATAAGATAACTGGCTGGGATACCAGCCAAATTTAAGTTGTCCATGGCATTGCCAGAGATATTCAAATAGATGCCGAGATGTTTTATCCTAATTTCTTGATAGAATTGCTGCACAGCAGCTAATCCACCCGCGTCGACGGATAGTGGCACAACCTGAAAATGCGCGCTACCAAGCTTTGCCTGCAAGCGGTCAAGAGTCGGCATTTCTTCGCGGCATGGTCCACACCAGGTCGCCCAGATATTCAGAAGAATAAATTTACCTTTGAAATCTTTAAGGGTGATCGGTTTTCCGGCAGCTGTCGTAAATTTTAATGATGGCATTGCCATTGGTGCCATTTGATCCATTTGCGGATCAGGCAATTCCTGTGCTTTCGCAATCTGGCTTGCTCCTATGGCAAAAGGGGGCGCCAGTAAAGCCGTTCGCAACAGGTTCCGGCGTGGCATTGTCTTGCGCTCGATCATAGGTTTATTTGGGCTTTCAGGAGTGAAGTTAGCTGAGCAACAGTTATGGTAAACGGAAACAGGTTTAGAAATTTTCCATCCGGACCCATAAGGTAGATATATGTCGAGTGGCTAATCACACTCGCACCGGATGCTTCGAGATCATTCGTATTGAACGCCACAGCATATTCATGGGCCACGCCGGCGATCTGCGCGTTGCTGCCCGTGAGACCGATTAAACTGGTTCCAAATTTTAGAAGATACTTTTGCAAAACAGGCGATGTGTCATGCGTTGGGTCAACCGTGACAAAAATGGGTGCGATACGCTTCGCCAACGGCCCTAATGAATTCATGACTACGGCCATTTTTTGTAATGTCAGGGGACATTCATCAGGACAATGGCTATAGCCGAAAAACACCAGCATATATTTACCGTGATAAGTGGCCTCGGAAACCTGTTGACCAAGCTGGTTTGTAAGTTGGAATGGCCCACCGATTGGCGCACCAGGTGGAATACCAGAATTGGTTGTCGTGGCCATCTGTCCACCGCTCTCTGAACCAGCTAATGGCGCTGATAAGTATTCTTGACCAAACTTAAGAAGCGACGGATCAATCGCCACAATGCTGATGATCACGGCAAGTGCGAGGCAAATACCGATCCCAAGATTTCGGATAATTCTCATAGTGGCCTTGCCTGCCCCTCGTAAAGATAAGTATGCGTCCGTGGCCCAGGTATTCGGTGATGATGCAATATCTGGACATCGAACCCTGCATTGGTGATGAGTGCGTCA
>NZ_NCAS01000044.1:0-16715 GCF_002255515.1 Acidiphilium sp. 20-67-58
ATCGAGGGAAGCGATATCCCTTCAAACGTGCAGGCAGAGTCAAAGCCATCATCCGAAATCGCTACGGGCACACGATCACCACGTCAACCTGACAATGCTTGTCAGAGCAACTTGGCTCGAGACGGAGCGGCCGTTTGCGTAGCGTCTTGGGATGGCATTGTCAGAGCAATCGGATCAACTCGCCTCTTCCCGCTCCATCCGTTGTCGGATGGACGCAATAAGTTGTTCTGTAAGGAGAAAAGCCTCGCATGGCATTTCGCAGGAGACCAACTGGGTACAAAAAAGCGTAGCAAATCAGTCTTCACGACGTTCGCCCGCCGGCACCGCTTTACGTATCGCGGACCGGAGCCGTCGACATATCGCAGCGCGCCATCGGCCGCACTCGCATCTTGTGCGCGATCTCGCCATGCTTGCCGCCAGCGCCGATCGTGGACTTTGATACAGAAAATAATGACCGGTCAGCAAAAATCCCGAGTTGGCATTATTTCTGAATATTCCAGCAATGCGATGTGTGATCGCTGAGGTCAGTTCGCCCATGTAGGCGTTGGCAAGCTGCGAAAGCCTGGCTTCGCGAAAAGATAGCCTTGCATGAGCGTAATCCCGAGATCGTTCAACGCCGAGCATTCGCCAAGCGTTTCGATGCCTTCGGCAACGACGGTGATCCCCATTTCCCGGCACATCGCAGCGCAATGGCTGACAATGCTCCTGCGCCTCTTATCCGACTCGATGCCGCGGATCAGTTCCATGTCGAGCTTCACCAGATCCGGGCGGAATTTGGCGAGTAGATTGAGATTGGAATATCCCGACCCAAAATCATCAATCGCCGTGCGGAAGCCCATAGCTGCGTATTCCGCCACGATATCGGCCAAATGATCGGGCGTGCTCAACAATTCTCCCTCGTTAATCTCGAAGATAAGCTTTCTGGTTGGAAATCTGGTCCGGGCGGCAGCTTGCAGAGTCGTGCGAATGCACGCTCGGGGCTCATAGACTGCATTAGGCAGAAAATTGATCGAGAGATCGCAAGAGCTATCGCCGAGCCCAAGAGCGGCGGCGGTTTCAATCGCCGTCACTCGACATGCTTGGTCAAAAGCATAGAGTTCCGACTGGCCAATGGTTTCCAATATACTCCCTGCCGACTCTCCGGCGGGGCCGCGCACCAAAGCCTCATAGGCGAAGACTGATCGCGCCGCGACATCGATGATTGGCTGAAATGCCATGGCGAGCGGCCTGTCGAATTGCCCCTGTCGACAGCCCGCGCATGATCTTGTGTCTTTGAGGCTCGCTTTTACCAGCCCCATTATCGCGTCGCCATTATTAATACATCCTCAAGTAGATGCTTTCGCGAGATACAAATTAAGTATACAAAAGAATGCAACCAATTATTTAACGTTCGCCTAAAATATATATCACCGTTTCTCGATATCACTGATGGTTCAGTCGGCCGTGCGGGCAGGGCATGCGCCGCATCGTCAATGAGCGGTCTCGGGCCAGCGTTTTGCCGTCCCTTGTCGTCAAACGTGCCATAGCCTTATCGATCGAATATTCGTCAATCCCGGAAATAACGATGAACGCCCCCCAAGGCAATCGCGTGTCCCCGCAGTTGCCCTGCGTGCGCGCACGGCGATTCGCTCACTGCTGTACGCGACGGTTGAAAAGTAGGCCACGTAGCGCGGCTTCTGGTGGACTGCCACCATCGCCGCGCTCAGCAAGCCGTCGCCAGCATCAGTCCTCGATCGCCGCATAGACCAAGGCGCGCAGGTCCATTTCCGGCAGATCGAAACTCGACATCGATTGCGTCATGAAGACGCAGACCACCTGTTCCACCGGGTCGACCCAATAATAGGTCTTCGCGGCGCCGGCCCAGCCGAATTCGCCGATCGAGCCCGGCACCCCGGTCTGCGCCACATCGATCGCGACGCGGGAGCCAAGCCCGAAGCCATAGCCCGGGAATGGTACGCCATCGAGAGCGATCGGGACCAGCGACTTCGGCAGATGGTTGGAATGCATGAAGGCGAGAGTTCTGGAACCGAGGATGCGCACTCCCTCGAGTTCCCCGCCGTTCGCAAGCATCTGCGCGAAACGCAGATAGTCGCCCGCCGTGCCGAAGAGCCCGTGGCCACCGCGCTGGAATGTCGTCCCCGCATTGACCGGATAGGTTCGCTCCACGTCGAGCCGGTCATTGACCCCTTCACTCCATTGGGTGAGCGATTTCTGGAATGTCTGGTTGGGATCGATGAGGTCGGGGCGGCCATACATCGCCGCGAGGCGAGACCGCTTTGCCTCCGGCACCCCGAAGCCGGTATCGACCATGCCGAGTGGTTCGAACAGGCGACCGCGCAAGAAGTCGGCGAGCGTCTCGCCGCTCACCACCTCGATCACGCGCGCGGCAACATCGATGCCGATGCTGTAATGCCAGCGCGAGCCCGGCTCGAAGGCCAGCGGGTAGCGCGCCAGATCGTCGATCGCCTCGGCGAGCGAAACAGTCGGATCTAGCAGCTTGCCGTCCGCATACATCGGCCCGACAGGCGTCTCCTCGAGGAAATGATAGGAAAGCCCGCTTGTGTGCGTCATCAAATCACGCACCATGACCGGCCGGGCCGGCGCAGTGCGCGAGCCGTCCGGCCGCAGCACGGTCAAACCGGCCAACGCGGGAACGTAGCGCGCGACGGGATCGAACAGCCGGAGCCGCCCCTCCTCGACCAGAGTCATTAACGCCGTGCATACGACCGGCTTCGTCATCGAATAAAGGCGGAAAATCGTGTCCGCAGCCATTGGTAAGCCGGCCTCTTTATCGCGAAAGCCATACTGCCCTTGCTGCACAACCACGCCGCGCCGCGCGACGACGGTGTTGATGCCGGCATAGATTCCCCGATCGACATAGCCCTGCATCGCCGCCCCGATACGCTCGAGCCGTTCCGCGCTCATCCCCACCGAGCCGCCACTACCCTTGTCCATGTCTGTGCCTCCTCTCCTTTAATGTTCCGAACTGCGTCCCATTCCAGTCGTACCGGGATGTTGGCAGGCAAGACGATGTTGTCGCAAGCATGACCAAAGATGCTTCGCTGTCGCGACGGTGAGGTCGCAATTAACGCGGAGAGGCCAGCTTCGTCCAAACCAGAAGCGGCGAGCTCATGCGCGGCGTTGTTCGAGACGAACGCCGGGTCATTCCGCTGAACCGTATAGGTTTCACCTGCTCCCCAGGGCGCACCGGTCGAGGTAGTCCCTACTCCGGCCGTCCGGCCTGACGGATCCGATCGAGGCTGATCCTGGTCTCACGGATCGCTTCATCGGCTGCCGCCATGGCCTCTTCCAGATCGCTGAAGTCGAACGCAAGCCGGGGCAGGACGCCACCGGATGGCGCCGGCGGAAGCTCGGCGGGCGTCGCGGGCAGTGGCATTTCGCGCTCGATCCGGGGGCGTCCCCTTCCCCGCCCCGGCAACGGCCGGCGCGGCGGCGCCACGTAGTCGCGCATGCGACCCATGCCCGACAGGCCGAACAACCGCCGCTTGCTGCGGCGCGAAAGCTCGACGACCAGCCCAGCCTCGAGCAGTTCGCCGAGCAGGGCGTGGGCGTTCGCCACATTCATGCCGAGCCGATCGGCGAGCGACTTCGCGGAGATGATCGGGGTTGCCGCCAGGATATCGATCGCCGTGGCGGCCCGGCTGTTCTTGCGCCGCTTGCCGATCGAAGCGCGCGCGACCTGCCAGGCCCGCTCGAGATCGCGGAGGAGGTCCTGGGCGGCCGCGGCCTCGTTCGCCAGTGCGTGGAGCAGAAGCGGGATCCAGCTCTCCCGATCGAAGGGAAGGTCGCCGCCGAGGGCCTGCGGTCCGGTGATCGGAACCGGAAGGTGCAGCAGTCCGCTCTGCTGCCAGAAGCGGATGAGTGCGCCCCGCAATGGAGCTCGTCTCCCGCCCCCGGCCAGCCAGGCATGGGCCGCGTGCGCCGCGCCGAGCAGCGGGGAGGCGCGCGCAACATCCCGCTCGATCGCCTTCATCGCCACCTGGATCTCGCCCTCCTGATCAAAATCGGGCTCGACGATCCACTGGTGCATCGAGAGCGCGTGGCGGGCCGCATCGAAGATGTCGCCCCGCTCGGCGAGGCTCAGCCATGGGTCCATGCGGAGCCGAACCCCCTCGAGCAGGGCCGCGAGATGCCACGGCTCGATCATCTGCCCGTCGACCATTGCCTGGCGGCGCACCGCATCGAGACGAAACCGGTAGAGGAAGGCGCTGCGGAGTGGGTGCATCGAGAGGGCCTGGTCGAGCCGGGCAAACGCTCCGGCTGCCCGCTCGAGGGCGATCATCAGCTGCTGCTGGGCCGGCATTTCAGGGGGAGCCATGAAGTGCCTTGGCCCCGCCGTCCTGACCGGGCTGATGGTGAGGGAGCATAAGCATTTCGTGGACACGGTCGACCGTCTGCCGTCCATGCGCGACCTCGCCGTCACCGCCCCGACCTGACAGGCGCGGCACGCCGGCCACCTTGTGCCGATCTTCTCGACCGGTCGGCCCGAGGCGCGGCCGGCGCTCGAAACCCCGAACCGCCTCGGGCGCGCCGCGCCGGCGCCGGACCCTGATGTGGATCAAGAGCCGGGCCCGGGCTGAGCGGAAAGCTGCGAAAATCCCCGAAAGGTAAATCAATATCTTGATCCGTATTTTTGCGCCATATGCCGTATAGCACAAAATAACCGTCTTTTTTAGGGGGTGATCAGGATTTTTTAACTGATTTCCTGATAAGCATGGTTGTCGCTACTACATAAATTTCGTAGGATTCCGGGCGCAGAACCGCCCGATTCGCGCTCAGGAGAGGCCCCTCGTGCCCGATGACACCGCATTCGCACCGCAAGACCGCCTCGACGCGCCATCCGTAGGCAGCCTGGTGCCCTCCCCTCCCCCGCTCGCCGGCGACGGGCACGCGGTCCGGCGCTGGTTCAGCGAGATCGAGGACGAGCCGGTCCCGGTGGCCGATGGCACGCTCGCCGGCGCCCGCAGCGCCGCCAGCGCCTATGCCCGCCGGGCCAAGGCGGACAACACCAGGCGGGCCTACCGGGCCGCGGTGCGCGTCTGGTGCCTCTGGTGCGACCGCCACGGGCTGACGCCCCTCCCCGCCTCCGGCGCGGATGTCGCGGCCTTCCTCGCCGATGAGCGCGGCCGCGGCGTCTCACCCGAAACGCTGAAGCTCCGGCGCGCCGCGATCCGCTACCTTCACCGGCTCGCCGGCTGCCCGGTGCCGACCGATGATGCCTGCGTCGCCGAGACCATGGCGGGCATCCAGCGTGACGCCGCCTCCCGCGGCGAGATCCGCCGCAAGAAGGTGGCGGCGACTACGACGGTGATCCGCCGGCTGCTGGCACCGATCGGCGATACCGGGCTGATCGACTTGCGCGACCGCGCGCTGATCCTGGTCGGCTTCGCCGGCGCGCTGCGGCGCTCGGAACTCGCCGGCATCAGGATCGAGCACCTGACACCGTCAGAGCGGGGGCTCCGGCTGACCCTGCCGCAGACCAAAGGAAGCCAGGCCGAGGCGGTCACCGTCGCCCTGCCCTACGGCGATACCGAACTCTGCCCGGTGCATGCCCTTGAGCGCTGGCGGGTCGCCGCGGGGTTGCAGCGGGGTCCGTTGTTCCGCCGGATCTGGTCTCCGCCATCCGGCCGCAAGGGGCGCGAGCGGACCGCGCCGCCGGGGCCGGTCATCGGCGAGCGGGCCCTCACCCCGCAAAGCGTGGCCCTGATCATCCAGCGCCGGGCCATGGCGGCCGGGTTCGGCCGGCGTGACCTGGGCGGGCACAGCCTCAAGCGCGGCGCGCTGACCACCGGGATGGAGCGCGGCGTCCATCCGGCCCGCCTGAAGCGGCTCGGCCGCCACAAGAGCTATGACGTGCTCGGGGAGTATCTGGAGTTCGGCGACCTGTTTGACGGGCACCCGCTGGATGGGGTGCTCTAAATCCGTCGGACTCCGTTTCAGGCCAATCCGGATCACCTGCAGGCGCAAAGTGCCCTTGCCTGCTGTGCTGCGCCTACCAGACCAGCCCTGGCATCAAGCTAGCGGCACTCGAAGCGCATTTCGCGTACTCGTCACTGAACCTCTTCGTCGACCGGTCGGAGTGATACAGGGACTATGGCCGCGTCCACGAACGTGACCAGGTCGAGCAGATCGATGAGCGGATCATCGGGATCCTGAACTAGTTGGGGATCTCGTTCGCCCGGGTTTCGATTGAACACGGCGAACGGCAGGCTGTCGCGATGGTTCTCGAGCAGGCACCGCAGGCTGCGTATGCGAAGGGACTGCCGATGGAGAGCGAACCATCGCTAGGTACATAAACGGAACTCCCGGGGAGTTCTTGAGGCCGCCAGTGCAATCAGCTTATTGTCGCCTACGAGAGTGCCGATAAGGCAAGGACGCCTTAGACGGCGGACATCTCCGTGTATTCGGCCCCTCCCCTTTCACGGACATCTGTCTTGATGTCTCATAATCTTATCGCGAGTGTAGCCTTGTCAGCTGACAAGTTCGCGGCGAGAAGTGACTCTACCCGTTCTGGAAGGTGGGCACGGGCTGCGCAAATACACAATTTTCCTGATTTTGTTTATAGAACCGGAGGCATGGTGCCGCGCTCCCTCAAGCGCCTTGTCATCTGACAAGGTCTATCCGGTACAATAACACAGCTGACGAACCTTGGAAAAAATGGACGCGCCGTTGGTCTGACTCGGTTGGGGGTTGGATCAGCCATTTTTGGACCGGTTGGACGCAACTTGCCGCTCATAGGCATCAGCGAGTTCTGGGAGTGCGCTTCGAATAAATTCCCGCAGCGGCGCAGCATGATCTTTGCTAAACCGAATGGTGACGCTGGACCCGGAAAAACTTGCCGTGCCAATTCGAACATCTTTCGAGGTCAGAAGATCGATCTCGTCAGACGACTTCAAATGCTCTGCCTGAAGCGTCGCCATGGCGAGGCTAAAGCGCTCGTTCGACGAGGCCGGGGCCTTGTCACCTGACAAGGTTTGGCGAACGTCCGCTTCCCTGGATGGATCGGATTCCAGCGCTTTGGCAAGGTTGAGCCACCGGGGACGACCGATCTTGGGTGCACGACCGATGGTCTCGATGAGCTCGCGCGAAATCACGCGGGTCACCATCCGCATCTTCGAGAGTTCGGCGTCATCGATACTCAGTGCGCCTTTGATGTCGCGTGGATCTATCCTGCGGTCTTCCATCTTTCTGGCGAACGACGCACGCTCAATCCAGCTCAGATCCTGTCGAGACTCGTTTTCCAGTCCTTGCGTGATGATCAGTTCCCTGTCGTCCAGGGCGACAACGAACGCCCTGACTTTGACACCCAGATGCTGGGCGGCTCTCCAACGACGGTGGCCATAGACGATCTGGTAGCGACCGGGCTTGGATGGGTGGGGGCGGACTTGAATCGGAAGCTTCTGTCCCTCGGCAGAAATTGAATCCACCAGGGCATTAAAGCCTTCCTGATCATCGTCCGGCAGACGATCAGGGATCGGGGAGGGCTCCAAGATGGCCGGGTCCAACTCATCGGGGGCCATATTCGAAAGCCTGGCCCTAAGCTGGTCACGCTCCTCGCGGAGTTGGGAGATCGACCGCTCGGTGGCCGCGACAACGCCGGCCGGCATCCTGGGTGTGTGGTGAGGTGCGGGGGAGAAAGACGGATTGTTTGGTTCGACCGGTTCTTTGTCGGGGCGCAGGGATTCGGAAAGCAGGTTGAAGCTGCCGACGATCGATCGTGATGGCTTCTTGCTCATTTGCGCCCCCAGGCCCTGTTGATCATCTCGAGGATCGCGAAATTGACGGCATCCATGGAATCCCGCGCACGCCGATACGTGTCACGACCGACATCACCGGGTGCCAGTTCGTAGATGCTCTTCTTGTGCAGTCCGGCGCTCTCTACCGCAGTGCTTTCGATCGCGGTCGGAATAAAGACGTCATCGGCGAAAAGGTGGCGCATCAACGAGACGATTTGCGTCTGCGGCTGGTCGTTAGGGTCATGTCGCGTGATCAGGTATTTGAGGAAGTCCTGCTGCAGGGCTGCGCCAGCACTACCGATCACACTGATCAGATCCCCCATCATCAAAAGGAACTGGGACATTGACATCATATCGAGCATTGCCGGATGAACCGTAACAATTAGCCCGGTGGCCGCACAGATGGCGCCAAGAGTCAGGAAGCCAAGTGATGGCGGCGTGTCGAGAATGACGATGTCATAGTCGTCTTCAACCTCGGCAATCGACACCCTGAGACGCTCGAAGAACAGAGCCGCTTCGCCGCCGTTGCTCTCAGCAAGAAGGCGAGGGGTCTCGTGCTCGTACTCCATGACTTCGATGTTGCCAGGAATGAGATCGATCCCGGTAAAGTATGTCTTGCGCACGATCTCGCGCATCGGGCGTCTGTCTTCGCCGCTTCGCAGAGATGCGAAAATCGTCTCGTTGGCACCGACATCAAGTTCGGGCTGGGCACCGAACATTGCGGAAAGGCTGGCCTGGGGATCGAGATCGATCGCCAGCACCCGATAACCCTGCAGCGCCAGGTAGTGGCAGAGATGCGCGCTTGAGGTGGTCTTGGCCGAACCGCCCTTGAAATTCACGACTCCGAGGATCTGGAGGTGTTCGCCAGCGCGCCGGCGAGGTAGGTAGCGGAGAGCATCGTTCGGCTTCTGTGCGGCAAAGAATTGCCTGAGCTCGTTGACCTGCTCAAGCGTATAAGTCCGGTGGTTGTTTTCACGCCGCGAAGGGATCGGGCCCTTACCCTCAATCGACATCGTCCGCAGCGTCGATTCGGGGATAGACGTCAGTGACGAGACTTCATGCGTTGCAAACGGCCTGAGGGATTTCTGTGCCTCCGGTGGATACATGCGCTGTCGCAATATATGAAGTTGATTGGACAAAAGTGTCGCATGTCGGACGATTTTGTCAGGCGGCGACTCGATCTGGTCCATTATGATTGAAACCCTCCGAAGACTAAATGACGCCTCGATCTGACGGCAAAAATGCGCCCTGACAGGCGTTATCCGTCATGTCATATGGGCCTTGAAACTTGTTGTCCAGAAAATTCGGCTTCTTATGATAGCTGAAGAACTGCCATTAAGTGCTTGAGATGCGGTTCTATCCATTTTTTTGGTGAGCCAGCGTTCCGCGATTCGCGGGGGGAGGCACCCCGAGTCGGATCCGGTCGGCAGGATCTTATCCACAGGTCGTGAGCCTCTCTTGTGGACTTCAGTGATAAAATCTGTGGACTCTTGAGAGAGACCAGAAGTGGAAAATCAACGACTTAACAGGATTATCCCGTGGACCCTTGCGATGAAACTAATAATAAGAATCTAATATTCTACCAAATAGCTTCCTCTCCAAAGTCCACAGCGACAGATGTTGATAACTTTGCTATATCGGATTTGTCCGATCACCGAGTCACTGGAAAATGCGATGGGAGAAATCCATAATCTAATCGAGGCGAGGGGAAGGGCAGGGGCGCTTGATGCCGGTATCGAGCGCAGTTTTGTTGAAGCTGCGGCCCAGTATATGGGGGACGAGGACACGACCCTGAGCTTTGCCTATTCGGGTTGGGCTCAGTGCGCCCTCCCTCATCGCAGGCTGGCGGATGATCAACCATGGGAAATCAGCATTGAAAGAACAAGGCTTGTCGTCGAGCCTGGTCGGAAGCCCAGGAGCGAAGAAGGCCCTCTAGATTTCGTCGGTGTACCGTTTGGGGCACATGCACGACTTATCCTTCTCTACCTTCAGACCGAGGCGATCAGGACCGGGTCGAGAGAAATCGAGCTCGGGCGCTCTTTGCGGGACTGGCTGAGTCGAATCGGGGTAAGCGTCGGCGGCAAGACAGCGAAGTTGGTCAAAGATCAGGCCGAGAGGATCAGCCGCTGCCGCCTGACATTTCACATTCAGGGCGGCAAATCAGTCGGTTTGATCAACCAGTCGATTATGGACGGCGCCCTGTTCGTCGAAGATACCGAGGAGGGCAGCGGAAAGCCGATGCTCTCAATGGCGCGACTCTCGGAGGGCTTTTTCGAGCAGCTGCAAAAGCATCCGGTTCCGCTTGAGGAAGCTGCCATCAAGGCCATCAACAACAACCCCGGGGCGCTGGATTGCTACCTCTGGCTGGCCTACCGCCTGCACGCACTGCCCGCCGCAAAGCTAGTCACCTGGAAGGCTCTGAAGGCGCAGTTCGGCTGCGGCTATCGAGAAGTATATCATTTCAAGGCTCGCTGGCCGAGTGCGCTGAAGCTGGCTCTTGCGGTATATCCAGATGCGCAGGTGGATATCGTGGACGAGGGTGTAATTCTGAAATCGAGCCGGCCACCGGTGCGTCCTCGCGTGCAATCGATCCGATAGACACCTACTGTTCCGCATCAAGGCTGGCATCACCAGAGTCCACGCCAGCACGCCAGGCTCGATTTCCTCACCAAAGTCCACATCCTGATCTCTGTTTTCTTGGCATCTCACCAGAGTCCATGCCCTGGTGCCGGTCCTATGGCATCTCACCAGAGTCCACGCCCTGGTGCCGGTCCTATGGCATCTCACCAGAGTCCACGCCCTGGTGCCGGTTCTATGGCAACTCACTAGAGTCCACGCCCTAGTCGTCGAGCTTTTCCCGAGATCCGGAATCATTTGTGGTCGCAAGGTCAACATCACGAGATCAAAGGTTTATCCGCCGCTCACCCTTGTCAGCTGACAGGGTCGATATGGCTGGTTGCGCACCCACCAACGCTGCCTCTCACCAAAATCCACACTCGTTTGCATCCTGACTCTGGGCACAAACCGTGGACTTTAGTGAGCAATGGTCCAAGCATATCACCAGAGTCCACGGTTTGTGCCGAATGGGTACCTCGGCATTGCACCGGGAGCCGACGCTGGTTTGAAGCGTGATTTCGGCATGACCCCGTGGACTCTGGTGAGGGGATCGGGTCTTCACCAGACGAAATGGGCACCAATCGGATCGATCGGGTGCGCGGCATGCTGAATGACGCGATGTAAAGCGCGGCGCCGGACGACAATGGCCCGGAAATCAGCCCATGAGCAGACGGAAAACCCGGTGCTTGCTGCACAGATCAGTCGCAGACAAGCCCGCCTGATACTCTTTCAAAATGCCAATGTTCTGCTCGTTCGAACCTTGCCGGCCCTATTGCCTGGCTCCTGCTTGAGAGAACTGGCAAACCTTAAACCGAGGACCTCCCAGGGGAGCAGGTCGCGCCCCCCTCAGCCTTCTCCATACCATCCGCCTGGTGACGCGAGTGATGTGCGGCGCGGGGGGGGGCTCCGCGGTGGAAGAGTCCGGAGTGTCTGAGTGTGGCCACGTGCAGGGCGGTGTTGCCGGCTACGCCACCTCCCAGACCACGCCATCGTCGAGACGCTTGATGTAATCCACCGCGCTGCCGTTCCAGTGATAGGCATAATGCGCGCCCTGGATGGGAATCGGAATGACGTCGGGCCAGAAAACAGCGATGCACTGACCGTCCGGATAGCGGATACTTGGCCATATGATGCCGTTTGATCCTGCTGCGCGTCGTTCGGCTCCGAAGGTCTGCGAGGCGACATATTCATTGGGATGAAGGAGGTCGGCACGGCCGGTCGCGTCGTCCAGATCTACATCGATGGTTCCGACAAGTTCGCGGAACTGCGAGGTCCAGCCGGGGTCTTCGTTGGTGGCGCGCATGAAGCGGGCGTGGTGGTGGATGGTTTCGGCTATCGCGACTTCCGTGCGGTCGCCCGCGTAGTAGAGTCCGAAGCTGCCATCTGAGAATCGGCTAGGCCGTAGAGGTGAGCAATGAACGAATGGTGCCATAACCCAACTGGCGCCCGGCCCGGTTACGCGCCGCGCCACTGGCACCTTGGACAGATCTCCGATGCTATCGCGGATGCGCGGGTTGAACTTGGCCTCCGCCGAGGCCAAAGCATCCCAGTCCGCCGGGTCGGCAATGTCCTCAAAGAGATCAATCGGCGGATAGATAGAGCGGATAATGCGTATGGTGCGCGGCCAGCTCACCCGGCGGATCGGTACATTCACCAAGCGCCCCGTTCTGCATCCAGGTATTTCCGAAGGTCCATCAGATCGGTGATCTCTCCGCGCAACATCAAATCCAGGCCGCTTCGACCCTCGAAGGCGTCGTTGGGCTTGCGGATCCACGCGTATCCGCGGGCAGGGTCGGTGAACAGATAGCGCAGCGCCTTATGGATCCCCATAAGTATCGCCATCCGGGCACGCAGGTCACGGTCGATACGGCCGACGTCACCAGCCTTCCAGCGCGCCCATGTCCGCTGGGCCATCTCGCCAAGGAGCACTCGGGCTTCCTGATCGGTCAGGCTCCAGGCGCGAAAAAGATTGACGGTAGCTCGAGCTAGCGCCGTTGCTTCCTCATCTGTGATAACGGGAATGTCAGGACGTGCCGTGAGTGGCTGAACCGTGGCGAATTTCACAACTGCTCTCCTCTGGCACTTATATTATAGAGATGTGCCAATTGGCAATGGGAGTGAGTGGGCGTCACTGCACGATCGGCCGGAGCAGCAAGGACAATGTCGGCCTATGGCCCGAGGAAGATTCCGAAACTATGCAGTAGCGGCAGTTTAAGGAACTGCGGCAGCGAGCGGCCACGGTGCCGCAGAGCCGGACAAGATCCCAGGACCAGGCTAATTGCCCCCTGACCGTGGTTTGCGGATGGCGGACAAAATCCAGCAGGTCGGACTGCCGGTCCCGAGTCGCATGCGCCCGGCGCTCTCAGGCTAGCCATCTACGCCGTCTGCGACTCGGGGGTGCAAAGAAAAATTTTAGGAAAAGGCGTTTTATATCAGCCGCTAAGCGCGACTCGGGCGCAAGAAACTGTGGACTCGCTCCGTGAATCTCTGAATGGTGACTGACTAGCCATAGAGATGGTGGAGTGAACAGGATGCCGAACACACGTACCGCCGGCGATGATGCGAGCGCACGCTACAGGCGCAGGCAACGCGCGCGCGGCGCTACAGGTGTGCTCGTCCACCTTCCGAACGAGACGATCAGCCTGATCGACACCATCAAGGAGCGAAAAGGTCTGCGCAGCCGCGGCCAAGCGCTCCAGCAGCTCATTGAGGAATGGAGGGCGGCCTCACCCAGAACTTTATAACCCAGACGCGCGAAAGCCCGCCTTGCCGGGCGGGCTTTCGCTAAATTCGCTACGGGCTCCGAGAGCCGTTCGGTGATTTCGCAATCCCGAACATACTCATCGGAAGCCATCCTGCCAAGTGGAAATTGCCGTTTCCGCTCACGGGAGGGCTTTGCCCGTCGCGATCCGACACTGATGGAGGATCAAGATGGAGAATTTCCGCCCCGAATCGGGGCCGGGTCCCAAACGAGGAGGCGTGCGCGGCGTGCGGCGCCTCACGCTCGGGATGGTTGCGACAGAGCGACTCGCCGATGATTTCGGTACGGTGAGTGAGGGCGGCCAGGTCGACCCCGGCCGGGTGCTGGCCGCCTTCAAGGCGGCGGCTCCGTATCTGCGGTTCGGCCCGCGGATCACGCAGGCGATCGACTGGCTGTTCCGCTTCACCCAGGTGCAGGACTGGCAGGAAGGCGCGCGGCCGATCGTCTGGCCGTCGGCGGCGATGCAGATGGAGGCGCTGTGCCTGAGCGAGGCGCAGGTGAAGCGGCTGAACCGGCTGCTCGCCCATCTCGGGCTGGTCACCATGCGCGACAGTCCGAACGGCAAGCGGTATGGCCGGCGGGACCTGCGCGGCCGGATCGTCGAGGCGTATGGCTTCGATCTCTCGCCCATTGCGGTCCGCCAGGCCGAGTTCCGGGAGATCGCAGAGCGTGGCCGGGCCCGCTTCGAGGCGCTGAAGCAGCTGCGCCGGCGGGCGACGATCGCCGTGCGCGGGATCCAGCAGATCGTGGAGACGGCGACAGAGCTCGGGATCGCCGAGGGGTGGGCCCGCCAGGCGGATGAGGCGAGGCGCCTGGTCGCGCGGATCCGTCGCATCGAGGAGCTGGACGAGGTGACGCTCGGCGTGACGACGCTGGAAAACCGGCAGGCGGACCTTCGTGGCAGGCTCGAGGCGGCGATGGACGCGCTGAAGGAAGCCGTGAAGGCTGGTGTCGAATCAACAAATATGAGCCCCAAGGGGCTCACTGATGAGCCTCATATTACACATACAAACCAGACTCTTAATCCTACGGATCACGTATCTGCATTGAGAAAGCGTAGCTCGACCTCGGGTGGCGCGGGCACGAGCGCTGGAGGCTCGACGAGGACTGGCAGGAATGGAGATGGGAAGGAAGCCGGGCATCGGTCGACCGGCAGTCGGGCGATAAAGCCTGAAATCCCGCCGGACGGCACGGTGTTCCGCATGACGCCGGACGAGCTGGTCAGGCTGGCGCCCCGGTTGCGGGCCTACCTGGCGAAATCCTCGCCCGGATGGCCGGAGATCGTGGAGGCGGCCGACTGGCTGCGTCATGACCTCGGTGTCTCGAAGCCGCTATGGGGGGATGCATGCCTGGCGATGGGGCGCGAACAGGCGGCGGTGGCACTGGCCATCGTCTCGACCAAGCCGAGCGACCACTTCCGCGGCTCGCCGGGTGGATATTTCCACGGGATGGTGGCCCGGGCGCGGGCCGGCGAGCTGAACCTAGCGCGATCGATCTGGGGGATCCGGGCAGCGAGCGGGATGCCGCGGCCACCAAGGTCGCACGCATGTGACGCGTCGCGCTCGATCTAATGTCTGCAATACAGCCGGGTGGTTTGCATCGCGCTCGGCTACAAAGGCCTGATCGATCGGAACTTGGCTCTTCGAATGCGCCTGAGCTTGGCTGTCGCAGAACTGTATTTTTGTCAGAACCACCCTGTAGATGGATAGTCCTGATAGCCGCGGCGACGTTTGGCGCGAGCCAGACGGCGGAGGGCATCGATGGCGGTGCCGAGATCGGGGAGGGGGTCAAACCGGGAGTGTGTGGAACGTCCGATCCGCCCCCAGGTTCGTGCGAGGCCGACGGCACCGAACAGGTCTGTAACGATCTCGATCTGGTAGTAGCGCTTTTCGTTGTGTTCGGGTCGGACCCGGATGAGTCTGATTTGCTCTGGGAACAGAGCCAACTGCATCGATTTGAAATCCCTTTCTGTCGCACGACACGCGTCAGATGCGGAATATTGCAGATGACCAGGTTGCAGCGAGGCGTGTCGATATATCTGACTGGATCTGGGTGCCTCGATATTTTGCTGAGAGGAGTTCATAGCCGGCAAAGTCTAACAAAGAGGCTATGCCCGTGCCACCCAGATCCGTAGGCTCAAGAATGAAGCGTGATGTCGGGATGATTGATAGGGGGAGCGAGTAAGCCGAGGCGGCTGGTGCCCTAATGAGCCAGGTTGTTAAGAACCTTGCGCTCGCATCGTCATCCTGCGCCTCTCCTCATGAGATCGTTGGTGATTGTGTCGAGCTTTATGTATTGGATTTTGCGATACGGTGCGCTATATGGCAGGCAAGGAGATTAGCCATGGCCACAGTAGCTGAACGCAAGGAATACCCGATCTCGATGCGCTTGCCCGAGGCGGATGTTGCAATGATCGATCGCGCTGCGAGCTTGCGCGGGCGTTCGCGCACGGATTTCGTACGTGACGCCGCTGTGCGTGCGGCCGAAGAGGTTGTGATGGAGCAGGGCTTGATCCGGATGAGCGCGGAAGGCTTCGCCGAATTCATGGATGTGTTGGCGCGTCCCGCCGCTCCGGTGCCGGAGATGGTGGAAGTCCTGAAGCGACCCGCGCCGTGGGAGCCGGGTTACGTTGCCAAGCGGTGAGCTATTTGCCGCTGTCGGAGCCTGAACCACTTACCGCTGATCACGATGTATCGGAGTTCTCCTGCGGGAAATCGCCGCTTGATCAATGGCTCAAATCGCGCGCGCTTTCCAACCAGCAGAAGGGCTTTACCGCCGTCGTCGTTGTGCATGAGGCTGGTCGTGTTGTTGGATATTACGGCCTTGCTCCCACCGCTATCGTGCCGACAGTTCTGCCCCGCTCGATCCGGACAGGGCAGCCACCCAATCCCGTTCCATGCATGTTACTCGGTCAACTGGCGATCGATACCAGGTGGGCGGGGTTGGGCATCGGCACTGGCCTTGTGAAGCACGCCCTTCAGCGCTGCGTTCAGGCGGCTTCGCTTATTGGCGGTCGGGCCTTGATGGTCAACGCGGTCGATAAGGAAGCCGCCGAATTCTGGCAGCGGCGCGGCTTTGAGCAATCGAGGGACGATCCGTTGGTCCTGCTCCGCTCGATCGGCGATATCGCGGCGTCACTCGGTGTGAGGGGTGGGAACTAAAAGCCAAGTTCCTGGCATTCGGTCACATGGAAGCCGTTCGGCGGTGAAGGTAGCACTGGCAATGGGAGGAGCCTCGAAATCCATTCCGTGGCGTAGGCATATGTCGACCAGGCGATGTTCTGGTGGATATCCTTGCTCCAGGCGGAATATCGAGATATCTATAAACAGATATTTGAATATCTTGAGGCGCCCATGCCCCTTTATATCCGCGATGATGCGACCGCCGAGCTTGTCGCCAAACTGGCGAAAGAGCGGGGTTTAACCAAACAGGATGCCGTGCGGCTTGCGGTGCAGGCCGAGCTTGACCGAACCCGCGAAGCCAGGGGTCGTTTGCGGGAGGGGGCGAAATCCTACGCTAAGGTTTTGGCCAGCGATATTCTCCGGTGAGATTGATGTGTTCCCATCCGAGCGGCGAGACAT
>NZ_NCAS01000045.1:0-18983 GCF_002255515.1 Acidiphilium sp. 20-67-58
AGGGCGAGCGGATCGTGTTCCGGGAGAACGACCGAGCTCTTGGCGTCAACAACGGCATGGGCGGGATGGTGACCGGGCTGGACCGGGCACGGGGCGAGGCGCTGGTGCGCAGTGATGCCGGCGCAGAAATCCGTATCAGCATGGACCGGGCACAGGCGATCGATCATGGTTATTGCCGGACCATCCACAGCAGCCAGGGGGCGACGGTGGAGCGGACGATCGTGGTGGGTGAGGCCGGCCGGGTGGCGACAGCCCAGACTGCCTATGTGGCGGCGTCGCGGGAGCGCTCCGGGCTCAGAATCATCACCGATGACCGGGACAAGCTGTCCGCCGCCTGGTCACGCTGGGCGGAGCGGCAGACAGCGCGCAGCCTGCTGGCGCGGGAGGCGGCGCATGAGCCCGGACAGCAGCGGGAAATGCCGGTGAGCGACATCAGCCTGGAACGGGCGCGGCAGAAAGCTCTCGAGCGGTCACGGCAGCGGGCCGCCGAACTGGCCAAGGCCCGGGAGGCCGCCCGCGAGAAGCAGGCCGCAGCCCAGAAACAGCTCGAGCGCGGCCGTGACAGGGGCATGGAGATGGAGAGATAGGCTGCGAACTCAATGATCGGAACAGACAGAGGCGGCTCATGGCCAACCGGGGATGATCCTAGCGTTTTCTCTCCCTAATCTCGTACCTTGATATTTCATGACAAATCATGATAAGTTAAAAAGAGAAGAATGGAGGTGTGGCATGGCCGCCCAAGCGCGCGAGAAATTCGCGACCCAGGTGAATTCGGAAATTCTGTCCGCCCTACGCAGCCTCGCGGAAAGCGAGGGGCGCCAGATTCAGGCGCTTGTCGATGAAGCGTTGGCCGATCTGGTCGAAAAGCGGAAGCAGGGTAAACCCCGTGCCGATGTCATGGCCGCTTACCAGGCGAGCCATGCGAAATTCGGAGCGCTTTACAAGAAGCTGGCTGAATGACGGACTATCCGACCGTCATTGAAGTTCTTGCCATCCATGCCGATCAGATCGACCGCTACGGCGGCGCTGCCGGCGTGCGGGATCGCGGCTTGCTGGAAGCGGCCTTGTTCCGTCCCCAGACGGGATATTATGCCGATTTGATTGAGGAAGCCGCCGCATTGTGGGAGAGCATGCCGCAGAACCACCCATTCATCGACGGCAATAAGCGCACCGCCTTCGCCACCACCTATACTTTCCTTGCGATCAACGGCACCCATATCACGGCGGAAGCCGCCGCAACCTACGCTTTTATAATCAACCTTTATGAGACCGGTACGTTCGAATTCAGCCGGTTGGCCGATTGGCTCCGCGTCAACGTAACCCAGCCGACTTCGACCTGAGCCAGCAAGGGATATATGTAGGTGTAGCTGTTTCATCGGCGGCCCGTGCTCGATAGTAAGACCTGGCGGCCGCTCCGCAAAATCGTGCCCCTTTTGTCAGAGGGGGTGTGCGAGACTTAGGAGTTTCGCACAAGTGGGTATTTTGCACCGCCTTATGCCGCTTTTCTGTTCCGCTCAGCCGCACAGGTCACGTTCGCGCGGATGATGCCAGTGGTTCATTCGACCTCGGCGACAATGGTATAAAACTGGCTACATAACCTCTTTGAGGCCGGCGCGGACGAGGAACCAGTTCATCGGGTAGGTGGTGGCGAAGCCGATAATCATGCCGATCTGCATCATGAACCAGTAGACTGGGCTGTCGGGGTGCAAATGCGGATCGGAAAACACGAAGCGCATCAGCGCCATCCAGCCAAACAACCCGACTTCAAAGGCGGTGAGCGACAGGAAATCCGCCTTGACCGCAGCGATGATCCCATCCTTCAAGCCAAGGCCGCGCATCGGCGCGATTGAAAAATACTGGAAAGCTATGCCCAGGGTGAAGGCAAATAGGTAGTCGAGCACGAGTTCGGTGCCGAAGGTCGAGCCGACAAAGGTGGCGCCGGTGAAGAAGACCAAAAACTCCGCGATGATGTCGCCGAGTGTGCAGCCGGCGCCGCAATGAGTCGAGCCGACGAAGGTGGAGACCCAGAAGGGTTGATCCGATTCACCGTGATGGTGATGGCCGCCATGTCCCGACATTTTGGCGGATTGTGGCCTCGCGGCGCGGCCGAGCGCATAATAGGCCCAGAGACCGATCGGCCCGAAATAGAGTGCTGTAATCGGCCAGACCGGGTTCATCACCGCCATCGGCTGAGGTCGTTTGCGAAGATCAATGATGATCAGGGCGGCGGATGCGAATGCGGCGATCAGCGAGAGGATCGAGACGATCGTAAGCCAGGATGGGATCATGCATGTACTCCTTTTTGAGGAGCGTTCCTGCTGTGTGCGCCTCGCCTGGCGCGGGCGCCTGCGCCCGGTGCCGTAGGTCCCACCGCCAGATCGTCCATGATCGGGCAGTCCGGCTGGTGATCACCGCGGCAATGATCGGCGAGGTGCTCGACAGCCCGCAGCATCGCTTCCATGCTGGCGATCTTGTGGCGAAGAGATTCGGCGTGATCGAGCGCGATGCGCTTCACATCGGCACTGGCGCGCCCCCGATCGCGCCACAGCGAGAGCAGGCGTTTGATATCCGAGATCGAGTAGCCGAGATCACGCGCCCGCCGGATGAAACGCAGCGTGTGGATATCGCTTTCAGTATAGGTTCGATAGTTGCTTTCGGTGCGGTCAACCTGCGGCAAAAGCCCGATGCCCTCATAGTAGCGGATCATTTTTGCGGAGACGCCGGATTGTTTGGCTGCGTCGCTGATGATGGTCGGCATAATGGCCTCGCCGATCTGAAGATTGCGCATAATTTCACGCGGCTTTCCGGATTGGCGGACTGGCGCCTGCGGGTTGGGTGTAGAGTTCCGGCACGACGGTCGGGATATCGCGTCCGGCCGGCTTCCAGCGGCGCAGCAGCAGCGCGTTGGAGACGACGCTGACGCTGGAGAACGCCATGGCCGCGCCAGCGATTACCGGGCTGAGATAGCCGAGGGCCGCGAGTGGAATGCCTACCACGTTGTAGAAGAAGGCCCAGAACAGGCCCTGACGGATCTTCGAGAAAGTGCGGCGGGAGATGTCGATCGCGTCCGCGACCAGTGCCGGGTCTCCGCGCATCAGGGTCATCCCGGCGGTATGCATCGCAACATCGGAGCCGGTTCCCATGGCGATGCCAAGATCGGCCTCGGCGAGCGCCGGCGCATCGTTCACGCCGTCCCCCACCATGGCGACGACACGGTCGCCCCGCTGCAGGGCGCGTATTGCCTCGGCTTTGTGCTCGGGCAGGATTTCCGCCTGAACGTCATCGATGCCGAGCGCGTGTGCGGCAACCCGTGCGCTCCCCGGATTGTCGCCGGTCAGCATCGCGACGCGCAACCCCTGGGCGTGCAAGGCGGCAACCGCCTGCCGCGCCGAGGGTTTGAGGGCGTCACCGAAGCCAAGCAGGCCGAGGATGCGCGGGCGCGGCGCCGTCTCGACCAGCCAGGACACGGTCCGCCCCTCGTCCTCAAGTTCCGCCGCGCGAGCAGAAAGCGCCCGGGCATTGAGACCGTTTTCTTCGATTATCCGGCTCGATCCGACGATCAATTCCCGGCCCTCGATGGTGGCTTTCATGCCACGACCGGGCAAAGCTCGTGCTTCGATGACGGCCGGCGGACGAACGCCATCCGTTTGCGCCCGTGTGCGCACCGCCTTGGCGAGCGGATGCTCACTGTCCTGCTGAACCGCAGCTGCGAGCCGCAGTACCTCCGTGGCCGGAATGCCGTCCGCCGCTTCGAGGGCGACAACCGACGGATTGCCTTCGGTCAGGGTGCCCGTCTTGTCGAATGCCACGGTGTCGATCCGGTGTGCGATTTCCAGGGTTTCGGCATCCTTGATCAGGATGCCGTGCTTGGCGGCGACCCCGGTGCCCGCCATCACGGCGGTCGGCGTCGCCAGTCCGAGCGAGCACGGGCAGGCGATCACCAGCACAGCGACCGCCGCCAGAATTGCGTGTTCGACATGGCCGGTCGTGAGCCACCAAGTGAGGAAAGTCACCGCAGCGATGGCCAGAACGACAGGTACGAACACTGCGGCAACCCGGTCGACCAGCTTCTGGATCGGCGCCTTCGCTGCCTGCGCGCACTCGACCATCTGAACGATGCGGGCGAGTGCTGATTCCGCGCCGACAGCGCTTGTTTCGACGATGAGCCGCCCTTCTCCATTGATCGCACCGCCGATCACCTTGTTGCCAGCGCTTTTCGGTACAGGGAGGCTCTCGCCGGTCAGCATGGACTCGTCGGCAGCACTCTCGCCCTCGCGAATCACACCATCCACCGGAATACGTTCACCGGGACGAACGATTACAATATCACCTACAGCAACCCGCCCGACCGGTACCTCGCGTTCTGTGCCGTCGACTTCGCGCAGACGTGCATGTTCGGGACGCAGTGCGGTAAGCGCCCGTAGCGCCTCGCCGGTCTGTCGCTTGCCTCGTGCTTCCAACCATTTGCCGAACAGGATCAGGGTGATTACTATCGTCGATGAGTCAAAATAGAGCGCTGTTGGCACCAAGCCCGCCATCCAGGCGCGGACCAGCAGCCAGAGGCTGAGCCCGTATGCCGCCGAGGTGCCGAGGGCGACCAGCAGATCCATGTTGCCCGTTCCGGCGCGAACCGCTTTCCAGCCGGCCCGGTAGAAGCGCCAACCTAGCCAAAATTGCACGGGAGTTGCCAGGGCGAGTTGCGCCCAGCCGGGAATGCCGGCGGAACTGCCCGTCATGTGCAGGATCATTGCAACGAACAGCGGCGCGGTAAGCACGGCGGCGAACCCGACATGAATCAGCGCCCGGCGGGATTCCTGTTGCTTGATGTCGTCATCGGAGCCGGCGAGCCCGCCCGGTTGGGCGCCATAACCGGCACGTTCCACTGCGTCGATCAACACAGCTTCGTCGAGACCAATGCCACTCACCCGCGCCGTCTCGTTCGAGAGGTTGACCGCGACCCGTGTGACGCCCGGTACCTTGCGCAGCGCGCGCTCCACTCGCCCGACGCAGGAGGCGCAGGTCATGCCTTCGATCGCGAGTTCGAGATTGCGAGTTGCGACACCATAGCCGGCCTTTTCCACCGCAGTGGCGACGTCGCCGATATCGGCGGGATGAGCATCGGTAAAAACGACCCGTGCCTGCTCGGAGCCGAGATTGACCGAAACCTCCGCAACCCCCGGCACGCGTTGGATCGCCCGCTCCACGCGTCCGACACAAGAGGCACAGGTCATTCCTTCGATCCACAGAGCGACATGTCGTTTCTCGGTCTCACTGGCCATCCGCGCATCGGCGATGCGCGGTGCCGTCATGGCTTCATTCTTCATATGCTTCACCCTTCAGCCTTTTATTGGCCATTCCCATGGTAGGAAGGTCAAGGGGAGAACAGAACACATTACGGCCGCTGTTTGACTTTGCCATGGTGGGAACCCGTATCGATGTGGTGTTGCCGAATGACCTTGGTGACGAAAACCAGGGCGATCGGAATTCTCTCTGATCGCCGGCACAATGGAGACCGCAATGCTCGAATTCAAAGTTGAGGGAATGACCTGCGGCCACTGCATCCGGGCGGTGACCGAAGCGGTTCATACCGTAGCGCCGGCAGCGGATGTCACGGTCGATCTCGGCCAGGGGATCATCAAGATCGGCGGAAACACGGCAACGATCCCGGCTGAGGCCGTGATCAAGGCCATCGAGGCCGAAGGCTACAAAATCCACTGACATTTCGGGACGCCCGGACGTAAACGCAGTGGCGGCGAAGTGTCGGACACCCATCCAAGGACAAGGACAAGGACAAGGACAATGATCGATCTGTCTCGGCGCCGCGTATTGCAGACTGCGGCCGCGGCCGGCACTCTACCCGCCCTGCCGCGGATTGCAGCGGCGACCACACCACCGGCGAAGCGGCTTGTCGCGGATTATCGTATCCTCGATGTGAAGGGCAAGGCCGCGAAGATGTTCCGGCTGACGGGACCGGACGGCAAGGCCGGCATTTTTCTCGCGCCGAACGAACGATTCCGGGTCGATCTGGTCAACCGCACCACCACGAGCACGATCATCCATTGGCACGGTCAATTGCCGCCCTGGACCCAGGATGGCTTCCCCTGGCCGCAGACCCCGCCGATTGCGGCCGGTGCGACTCATGCCTATGATTACGCGCCGATCTCCGGCACTTTCTGGATGCATTCGCACCAGGGGATGCAAGAACAGAGCCTGATGACCGCGCCGCTGATCGTGCATTCCGCAACGGAACTGCGCGAGGACCGGCAAGAAATCGTGCTGATGCTGCATGATTTCAGCTTCAGGGCACCGGACGAATTGCTCGCCGGCCTGACCGGGCAGACCACCGCGTCCATCCATGCGATGGTGCGTCAGGCCGAAAATGTCGCCGCTCCGGAGTCTTCCGGGAACATGCTGGGCCGATCCCGGGACATGCGGGGCATGAAGATGGAGAGCGGATCCTCCATGGGTGGCATGATGATGAAACCCGGCGACAATGCCGGGGGCACGGCCATGGGTGGCATGGGCGGGATGCCGATGGACCTCAACGACATCGACTATGACGCCTATCTGGCCAACGAACGGACCCTGGCCGATCCCGAAATCGTGCGCGTGCAACCCCGGGGGCGCGTGATGTTGCGGATCATCAATGGCTCGTCGTCGAGCCAGTTCTGGATTGACCTCGGCGTCCTCACCGGCAAGATCGTCGCCGTCGATGGCCATGCGGTACGCCCGGTGCCGGGCCGCCGTTTTCCGATCGCGATCGCGCAGCGCCTCGATATTTTGATTGATTTGCCCGACTCCGGCGCATTCCCGGTTCTGGCGCGCCTGGAAGGATCTCGACGGCGCACCGGCGTCGTGCTCGCGACAAAAGGGGCGCGGATCGTCCGAATTGACGAAAAGGGACTCGATCAGGCCCAACCTGTCGATAACAGCCTTGAGACGCAGTTGTCGGCGATGCGTCCGCTCGTCAGCCGCAAGGCCGACCTGATGCACCGTATCGTTCTGTCTGGCGGGATGAAGCCCTATGTCTGGGGCCTGAACGATCAATACTGGCCCCATATCGAGCCACTGATGCTTACGAAAGGGCAACGCGTCGAAATCGAAATAGTCAATCGCTCGATGATGCCGCATCCGATGCATCTGCACGGCCATGCGTTTCAGGTGGTGGCGCTCGACGGCAAACCGATCGCCGGCGCGGTGCGCGATACGGTGCTCGTGCCGGGCCGGATGGGAAGCAGCGTCCGCATCGCCTTCGATGCCGACAATCCCGGTCGTTGGGCGTTTCACTGCCACAACCTCTACCACATGATGGCCGGCATGATGACCGAGTTTCGCTATCAGAGCATAGCGGTTTAGGGCGAACCCGCATTGGCACCACTGCCCGGGCTTTGGAGTGAACTCATTCTTGCGTTCCTCGCCGGCACGCTGCTCAACCTGACCCCCTGCGTTCTGCCGGTCATACCGTTGAAGATCCGCACGATTCTTCATCATGCGGGTGCTTCGCCCCAGCGCCGGGTGGAGGCGGCGATCGCTTTCCTGTCGGGGACCATGTTGCTCTTCCTCGCGATTGGGGGGCTCAGCGCGCTGCTGCACTGGACCTGGGGAACCATGTTCCAGTCTCCTGCGGCCATCGCCTTTCTCGTGGCGCTGATGGTCGGATTCGCAGGGATGATATTTTTCGACATCGACATGCCGGTTCCTGCCTTTGCCCACCGCGTGGGTGGCGGCCGGCATATGGAACCGCTGTTATCCGGCGCCCTGGCAGCCGTGCTTTCCACACCCTGCACGGGCCCGTTCCTTGGCGGCGTTCTGGCCTTCGCCATCACTAGGGCGCCGATCGTCCTGATGTCGGTATTTCTGTTTGTCGGCCTCGGCCTGGCGTTTCCCTATGTCGTGATTCTGCTGCGCCCGTCCTTGCTCGCCCGTCTGCCGAAAGCAGGCGAGTGGTCGGCCCGATTGCGCCAGGCGCTCGCGTTCCTGCTTCTCGCTGGTGCCGTTTTCTTCATGCAGAGCCTGTTGCCACAAAATTTGACCTTGTGGCTGTGGCGCGCCTGGGCATTCGGGCTTGCTGTCTGGGCCGGTGTGACCATCGCACGCCGAAGCTCCAGGGGCGTCCGGGCCGTGGCCGTCGGAGCTGCGGCGCTGGGGCTGTCGACGGCGCTTGCCGGCGGCCTGCTCATGCCATCGCGGGGCGGTCCACTGCATTGGCAGGCATTCACCGAAACGCGACTCGTAGCGGCGCGACACATGCATCGCCCAGTACTGGTAGAGTACACCGCCGCCTGGTGCATCAACTGCAAGATCCTTGAAAAGACCGTTTACGCTGATCCTGCGGTCGTGAGGGTGGCGCGAAGCGTGCATCTCATCGCCCTGCGGGTCGATCTGACGCGGCCCAATCAGGCTTTCGAGCGGATGCTTGTAAAAGATGGAGGGGCCGGCTTGCCATTTGCAGAAGTCCGGAACGCCAACGGTAGAATTACGAAGGTGCTCAGGGGATTGTTCACCTCTGCCACGCTGATCACCGCCATAGACCGCAACACGGAATTCAGGACTGACGCCACAGGATGACACGCAGATATTGGTACATTGCCGCGATGATCGTCGCCGTCTTCGCGATTCTCGCCGGCGGCAGATATGCGGGTCATGCGCCTTCCGCTGCGAATTCAACACAATCGGCCGCAGTTGCCACGAACGGATCGTCCAGCAAAATCTCCGGTTTTCATATGCCGACCAGCGCCGACAAGGTGCATGTGACCGCCTGGATCTCGCCGGTTCGAGGAGCGTCCACTTCTTCTTCGGTCTTGGTCCGTCTCGACATCAGGAAGGGCTGGCACGTCAACGCCAATCCGGCGTCACTGCCTTTTCTGATACCGACATCGGAGAAGGCGACGATCAAAGGCAAGGCAGCGGCGCTCGACATCGCTTACCCACGCGGCCGGAACAGCCACATCGTCCTGGAGGGCACGGCGATCCGCGTCTATGACGATGCCACGATCCTGAAAGCATCGATTCCAAAGGAGACGTTGGCTCGACTTAAGTCAACCGGAAGTCTTGTCCTGGTCGTGACCGTGCAGTCGTGCAGCAACAAGGGCATATGCCTGCCGCCGGTCACACTGACATCGGATCTTTCTTATCATTCCTAGCTTTGTCCTGCAAAAATAGAAGGGTATATCGTGAAAAAATCATTTGCCGCCCTGGCGATCCTGCTGCCTTTGCTTGCCGTCCTGGCAAAACCCGGATCGGCCGCAACGCCCACGCCGGTAAAGGACGCGCTCGTGAAGGCGATCAACGGCCCGCAGCGGACGCCGGCCTTCGTCAAACGCGACCGCTACCGCCATCCGTTGAAAACACTCGAATTCTTCGGCATCCGCCCGAACATGACGGTCGTCGAGGTTTTGCCCGGTGCCGGATGGTACACCGAAATCCTCGCTCCCTTCCTCCACAATCGTGGCAAGCTGATCGAGGCGACACCGGCGGCAAGCAGTCCCAACCCGTTCTCCCGGCAGCAGGCGATCAAGTTCAAGCAGAAACTGGCATCCGATCCGGCGGTTTATGGCCGCGTCCGGCGCGAACCTTTCGAGCCACCGGCCTACATGGCGCTCGGCGCACCGGATTCGGCCAACATGATCCTGACCTTCCTAAACATGCACGATTTGATCTATGCCAACGTACACGGCGACGTGACGGATGCGGTCATCGACCGCTTTTTCCGCAACGCCTTCCAGACGTTGAAGCCGGGCGGCATTCTGGGTGTTGTCGCGCATCGCGCACCCGCTTCGATGCCGGTAACGCAGAGCTTCAAGCTCGCCCGCTTGCCGCAGGCGTTTGTCGTCGAACAGGCGGAGCGCGCTGGCTTCCACCTCGCGGGCACGTCCGATATCAGCGCAAATCCGAAAGATCCGCGGAACATTCCGGTCTTCGACCTGCCGCCAATGCTCATGAACGGCACCAAAGACCGCGCCAAGTACAAGGCGATCGGCCCTGCCGATGACATGACGCTGAAATTCGTCAAGCCGGAAGTGGCCGGCAAATAGAATGCCGCCCGTCATCAGCCTCGGGGGCCTGCTGATACAGACTCCCCGCTTGGCGCTGCTGGCCTTCGCCATCCTGATGATCTGGTTGACCAACCGACTCGGTCGGCGGTGGAGCGGCCGCGAGGGCGCGCTCGGTGGCCAGGTGGAGCGGATGTTCATGGTCGGCGTCATCGGCGCCCGCGTCGTTTATGTAGTCGAGCATTTTTCAGCATATCGGCGCCATTTCCTCGATGCGTTTTATTTCTGGCAGCCCGGATACGCCGTATGGGGCGGATTCGTCTTCGCGATCGCCTATCTCGGATGGATGATCCGGCGGCGCCGCCTGTCGCTACCGGAAGTGCGGCTGATCGGTGCCGTCGGCGTGCCGCTTTCTGCCCTCTATATCGTGTCGCTGGCGACGATCGGGCAGTTCGCGCCAGCCGATCGGCTACATGTGGGCAGTCGCCTGCCGCATTACGGTTTCGTCACCATTGATGGACGACAGGTGAACCTTGCCGCGCTGCGGGGCAGGGCGGCGGTCGTCAATATCTGGGCCACATGGTGCCTGCCCTGCCGCGAGGAGATGCCGCTGCTCAGCCGAACCTACGCCAAGGATGGCAGGAAAGATTTTGCGCTGGTCGGCGTCGACCTCGCCGAGCCGGCATCGCGGGTTCAGGCGTTTCTCGGTCAGGCTCCGGTCAGTTATCCGGTATGGACGGATCCAGCCGGTGCCATCGGAAAATCGCCGTCGACGGAACTTTTCGCGCGTGCTGGCGGTTTCGCGGTCCCGACGACAATCTTCGTCGGCCGCCGGGGCATCATCAAGTCTATCTACGTGGGAAAGCTGACGGCCGCGACGCTCGCGATCAACCTTCAGAAGATAGGCGGACCGTGACTGCCCGACACCAGGTCAAACGGTTCCAGCGATATATCGGATCAACGCGGCTGCCCTGGGCGAATTCCAGCGGACAACGCCAGGCACATAGCCATCGATATGGCCGCGTGGGTCAACGAAATAGGTTATGGGAAGCGCATAGAGCGGGAACATCCCATGATTGGGGTTGTTCCTGTAGAAGAAGCCGATCTGCTGGTCGGGGTCTACATACACGCCCAGATGGGTGAGGCCGAGACGGCGATAGAACGCCCGGACCACCGGCTTTCCACCGTCGTCGACCGCAATAGGAAGCACGATGAGATCGCTATTCTCGTTCGATGCCGCGAGTCGATTAAGAGACGGCATCTCGTAGACGCATGGAGCGCACCAGGTAGCCCAGAAATTAACGATAACGACCTTGCTTCGATATCCGGAGAAGTCGATAAGGCTGTCGCCCTTGGTCTTGATCGGCCGGGAGGGCGCGGCTGGTTTCGGCTTGAGTTGTATGTACTGACCGTCACTGCTGTAGAGTGCGGGCGGTACCGACGATGCGATGGCACCACCGCCCACGGGTAAGAATGCGCCGGCAAGGCCGGCCTGCACACTGCGGCGGGATATCGGCCTCATCGCTCAAGAAGCGATGGTGTCATGCGGGCATGTCACGCGAGCCGCATCGCCGCGCGGGCAGGCGCGTCAGTGAGCAGAGTGGATATAAAGATGCCGTGAGGTGAACGGCCAACCGAAATACGCTCAATCGCGCCGGTCGCCGGATCGAACACGCCGACACGCGACGAAAACCGCAGTGAAATCCATAATTTGCCGTCCGGCGCGAAGCAGAGATCGTCGGGACCGCCAGGCATCGGGATACGTTTCATCACAGCAAGGCTTTTCGCGTCGAGCACCGAGAGCGATCCCGCCACCCGGTTGGTGACGTAGATCTGCTTGCGGTCCGGCGTGAGAAACTGGGTGTGCGCCCCCTTGTCAGTGACGATCCGGCGGATCACCCGGCCGCTCGCCGGATCCACCACTGCGACATTATTGCTACCCATGATGCCAACCAGCACCACGCCATCATGCCAGAACACGCCGGCCGGCGTCTTGCCCACTTTCGCGTGCCAGCGTGGTGTCATCGTCGCGAGATCAATAGCGACTAGGGTGCCGGAATCCTGCATCGAGCAGAACACTGTGCGCGAATCGGGCGTGTAGCTGAGATGGCTGGGCATCGAGCCGACGCGGAAGCGCTTCGCGAGTTTCAGCGTGTCGGCGTGGTAGATGTCGACACGGTTGAGGCGCAGGCAGTTGACGGTCAGAAATTTGCCGTCTGGGCTGAACCAGAGCTGATAGGGGTCGGGGATCAGCTTGTGGCCGAGTTCCTTGCCCGTCGCGGGATCGAGGAAGAATAGCGCATTTCCCGAGGCGTCGGCGATCAGCAGCCGCTTGCGGTCTGGAGAAAGCGCCCAGTGGCTGGGTTCGCGGAAGGCGGGTTCCTCGCGCAGCACCCGCCGCGTCGCCATATCGATAATTGAGAGGGTGGCGCCGCCGGAGTTCAGCACGATGCAGACTGGCGCACCCGCGCCCGCGCCAGTCCCGGTCGTGGCTGCCCGTGCAAGGTCTGGAATAGCAGCGAGCGCCGGCGCGGCAAGCAATACGCGGCGGCCGAGAACCTGATTGCCGATCATGATTTTATTCCTTCGTCATCAACCAGCAGGCTTAGTGTTTAAGTCAAATCTGCTGGAAAGTCGGGACGGCCTTGCATGCATCACTTGAGAGCACGATTGGGGGCATCGACCCGGAGAGCCGGTAAGGCTGGCGCCTCTGCCACCTCGGTGTCCGGGTTGCGGCCCGCGATGATCGTACGTGGCGCCTGATCATAGATGAAACCATAGGTCGGGTAACTTAGGCCGAAATGGTCAGCGCCGGTGGACTGGCGTACCTCGGTCCAGGTATTGTCCGGCGAAACATCGATCACGGGTACCTCTCGTGTCACGGTGTCCGGAACCCAGTTTGCCTCGTTCACGAGAATTTCCCGGCTGTTGATGACCCTGACGACAACCGCGAGATGTCCGAGCGGCATGCGTGAGATGGAGCGGAACGCCAGAATTGAGCCGATCACGGGGCGTTGACCCCGAGCATACCGGCCGTCAGCCTCGGCCCACCACAGGAACGCGTCACCGCGCAGCGCAATATGGGACAGTTTCCGCGCGTAAGGCACGCACCAAAGGTAGCTGACATGATCGAGATCGGCCGCAAAGCGTCGGTGTCGCTGACGGATGATACCCCTCGCTCGCGCCGTCTGTCCGGCCACACTTTCGGCTGCAGCCTGCCCGAGCGTCGAAACCAGGGTCGAAATCATGAAAATTAAAGAAAAAACCAAAAATAGCAGTCGTTGCATCATATCATCAAACTCGTTCCCAAGTGAAGCCACCACCAGCCTTCTTGCGTCGCCGATGCATTGGCCCTCGCTGATCTTACTCAGCGGCGGAAAGGTCTCCGGCTTCGCGAAATGTCTGGATAAGTCGGCGTGTGTCGGTCGGCTCTGCCGAGCGGTGATTATTGCCGGATCGTGGCCTTGGGAGGGGGGGATTCCTGATCGGGTATGATGCCAGACAGGCTTGCAACAGTTGCAGGTAAACGCGTCGGCAAAGTGTTAATAGAAGGTAAGGACAGGAGAGCGGAATTCGGTTCAGTGTTCTGGGCGCCGCAAACCGGACTCAGGCATGGCGACGAATCGTTCGCGTTGGTCACATGAAAACTGCCGGCTTCCCGATATGACCCAGCCTGCGAATAGATTTTTTGAGTCGTGAAATCCGAAATATGCGTGGCCGAATGGGCGAAACCCGTCACGCTGCTAAACAGCAGGACCGTTGCGAGCAGGAGGTGGACGACAAACCGCGCCATGCCAAGTTCTTAACCAACCGTACCGCCAAGGACAACCTCTGCCTGTTTGAATGTGATCGCAAAGTGGCCGCGCAGGGTAGTATTTGCCAGAGCATCGGCCGAGCGATCATGATCTTGGCTTTACCGGCCGCGCCAATAGTTCCGATGTCGGAACGGTCGAAATTTGTCGTGCTGCAGCAGTATCACCGCGTATTGCGCCGTAGATCGCGATCGCAAGAAAACTTGTTGCAAATAACACGATCGCGATGATCGCAAGGCGCTGGCCCCACGAAAGTCCGGCCTCAGCCACCAGCTTGGCCCGCCAGTCTCGGCAACGCCAGCATACTTGCGTCGACGGAGATGTCGTCGTTTCTCGGACAGTGAGCCCGGCCCAGCGCGCTGTCTTTCTTTATCCCGGTCATACCCATCATGAAGACTCCCAAACCGCATATAATAAGGCAGGAAAGCAGAGACAGGGCGGCAGGGGCCCCAATCCTAACACGACCGTGCAACAACGCCCTACCTAGCCAGCAGCTTGCTGGTGGTGTGAAACGCGAGCGAAATTGCGCAGAACCTTGTTTGAGACGAACCAACCGATCAGGATGAACAACATTACACTCCCTATCTGCCACAGGAGCAACGTGGCGAGATTGCCCGAGCTGTGAAAGAGGCGAAGCGTCACTTCGGCGGCCGCTCCGGCGGCGAGGGCGCCGCACAGGCAAGTGTGTTCGCGACGGAACGAGGCACTGCGGCGCAGCAGGATCACAATCGTGCCGGCCGGAATCAGTCCCGCAATGGCGATCGCCGGCATGCACATGGGGTCAAGTTGCAGGCGCAACATGTCTCCGGTTCCCTGAAGGCTCAGAACCGCGTATTGCCGTCCGAGATCGCCCAGCCAGACGAGCATCGCGAACATGGGTACCCAAAGTTTCCAGGTTGGCTGATCCGGTCGCCCCGCGCAGAACGCGGCATAGGCCGAGATTAGGGCCGTGATGACGCCGAGCATTTCCGACAGAACGAAACCGCTCTCACCGAATTTCCCGGCAAGATCGGGGCGCGGTCCCATGATCCAGGTGATCAGGGCAAGCACCGGAATCGTAACGCCGAGCCACGACAGCAACTGACGCCGGGGAGAAGACAATGGTTCGACCGGTTCCAGGTCCTGGGCCAGAGATGTGATCAGATCCTCAGCCCTCATTGAGAATTCCAGTTTTGCGGCAACCACCGAATGGCCCTGAAAGTCGCGACTTTGGCCTGTGCGGCTGAGCCCCGTGAGCCGACGAGACACCAACCCCTGCGACAGCGCCGAAGAAGATGTTGGCCCGACCATGCAGGGAATTGATAAAGATCAGTGTCACGCTGGCGGCCATGGCGATCATCGCCCAGACCGGATTGATCAGGCCGGTCGCGGCGAGCGGGATGCCGATGCCGTTGAAGCAGAAGGCGAGCGCCACGTTCTGCACCATCTTGCGGTAGCTGCGCGCGCTGATTACCCGAGCCAGCGGCACAAGTGTCAATTCCGGCCGCATGATCACGATATCGGCGGCCTCGATCGCGATGTCGGTGCCGCTGCCCATGGCGATGCCGACATCCGCCTGCATCAGCGCCGGTGCATCGTTGATGCCGTCGCCGACCATGGCAACCTTGCCGTTACGTTGCAGGCCGCGGATCGTCGCTGCCTTATCCTGCGGCAATACCTCGGCGATCACCGTCTCGATTCCGGCCTCGGCAGCGATCTTTTTCGCGGCGGTCGCATTGTCACCCGTCAGCATGATGACGTTCACCCCCGCAGCACGCAGCGTGTCGATCGCCTTCCTGGCGTCCGGTTTGAGGCGATCGCCGAGGGAAATCAGGCCAACGAGCGCCGCATCCTCGGCGGCGAGGATAACCGTGCATCCGGCCTCCTGCTCGATCTTGATATCGGCCTCAATGGGTGAAAGATCGATCCCGTTCTCGCGGAGGAAAGCAGGGCTGCCCACCAGCACTTGTGCGCCATGGTGCCAGGCCGTGATGCCTTTGCCAGGCATTGCCTGAAATTCGGCAACTGTGGGCAGATCAAGGTCGCGATCGAAGGCGGCGCCGACAAGCGCTTTCGCCAATGGATGCTCGGAGGTAGCCTCGACTGCGGCAACCAGCCCGAGCAGGCTTGCCACGTCATGGTTCCCAACCGGCCGGATTGCCTTGAGGACTGGTTTACCCTCGGTCAGAGTGCCGGTTTTGTCCAGTACAACGTGACTGACTTGGCGGAAGGTCTGGAACGCTTCGCCGGTACGCATCAGGATCCCGCGGTCGGCGGCCTCGCCGGCGCCACGGACAATCGACAGCGGCGCCGAGATACCCATAGCGCAGGGATAGCCCTGTGTAGACGCGGAGGATACGATCGACGAGATGCAACACGCCCGGCTTCAGCGCCCGCGCGTCCTCGACTTGCCGGATCACCCGGCGCAGGAAGCTGTCCTCGCCGATGGCGGTGACCCGGACGAGGAGGGTGCCGATGCCGTTGATTGAGCCGCCGACCACTTCGTCACCCACTGCTTTCTCCACGGGCAAGGGCTCGCCGGTGACCAGGGCCTGATCGACGGCGGAACGTCCATCAATCACCGTTCCGTCGACCGGGAGCCGCTCGCCAGGGCGTATCCGTACCAGATCACCGATCGCGACCTCGCTTGCCGGTATTTCGATCTCGGCACCGTCACGGACCACGCGAGCGAGTTCGGGTTGCAGGTCGAGCAGCCGCTTCACCGCCTGGGAACTGCGGGTCTTTACGATCAGCGACAGCCACTCCGAGAAGATGTGATAGGTGCAGACCATGGTCGCGACCGCAAAGAAGGAGGCGGTCGGATAGCCGGGTTGATCGATCGCCAGCCCGATCGCTCCGCCCGCCAGCCCGGCAAAGGCGCCGATCTCGAGCAACACATGCTGGTTGAGAATGCCGCGTCGGAATGCCTGGAATGCCATGACCTGAATATGTCGGGCGACACCGAACACCAGGATGATGGCGAACAGGGCGGTGATCCAGGGCGTTGTGCCGCCGAGCGCGCCGGCAGCGCGAAGACCGAACAGGATCAGGGTCAGGACGGCGAAGCCTGTGGCAACTGCCGAAGCGATCACTCGACCACCGGGACGGAGCACAATAAAAACAAAGCCGGTCAAGGTTGCGAACGCCAGGGCTACGAGTGCCAGCCCCCAGACCGAACCGGTGCGGGCGATCAGGGCCAGTGACGCAAGGCTGAGACCGACCGCCGCCACAAAGCGGCGTGCCTCGCGCACGAGATCGCGTTCCTCTTCCTCGAAACTCCGCAGCCTGGTCGGATCGGAGATCGTATAGCCGAGATCCCTTAACGTCTGGATCAGACGCGCTGGATCGGCGCGATCAGGATCGAACTCGATCAGGGCCTGTTCATGGGTGAGACTGACCGCGACCTTCTCGACCCCCGGCAGCCGACCGAGCGCCTGCTCGATCGTGCCGGTGCAGAGCGAGCAGTGCAACCCGCCGATCCGGGTACGGATTTTGCGCCGGTTCGACCGACTGCCGGGTTCCTCGGTCCAGAAGCGTTCCATGGATGTTATGGTAGCCATCGCTTATCCTTTCACGCCGGTCATCGCCGGTAGCGCCATTCCGGGCATTGGTGCCCGGATGGAGACGAAAACACCTTCCCGGATCGACCAGAGACCAAAGACGATGAGCACCAACCCGACGATGATCGGGATTCGCCGGGATAGTTCTCCAAACCAATCGATGGCGCCACGGGCTGGTGCGACCAGAACGGCGACGATCAGCGGGAGAGACAAGGCGACGCCGAACAGAACGAGTGAGAGAAATCCGGCCATGATGGACCCGCCGACCGCACCATGCGCCGCGGCGGTCGCGAGGAGGGCCAGCACGAGCGGCGCGGCGCAGGCGGGGATATTGAGGCCGAACAACACGCCAAGGCCGAGCGAACCGCGCATTCCGGCAAGCTGGGACAGGCTTGGCCCCAGCCGGATCATCAGCGGTGCGATGCGCCTGGTGAGGTAGGCGACTCCAATTCCGACGTAGAGGATGCCAAGGGCGATCCAGAGGGCCTTCTGAACGCCGAGGAACAAGGTGCCAAGCAGCGCGGCGAGAGCGCCGAGCAGTCCAATTACGAGGGCGCGCACCAACATGAATCCAAGGGTCTCACCGAGCTTCCGGGCGGCGCTCTTGTCTTCGAGGAACTTGAGGAAGATCAGCGTGCTGCCCAGCGTGCAAGGCTCGATGAAGCCGAGCAGGCCAAGCCCGATGGGCAACAGGATCGTCTCCGCGAACATACTGCTCTACTTCGCTGCGGTTACACGGTAACCCGGCCGCTCGATCGTCGCTGTAAGACGACCCTCATCAATGATCGCGGGGTCAAACAGCACGCGTGCACGACCCGGTGCGTGCGCGACCTGGACCGCCTTCACGCCGACCTCGCGTTCCAGAAGGCCGCGCACGGTCTCGGCGCAGCCTTCACAGCGCATTCCTTCGATCGAGAAAGTCGTGGTTTTCATGGGGGAAATTCCTTTCGGTTGGCGTTGCCGGATCGGATCAGTCTGCGATGGGACAGACATCCACGCGCCGGGATGTTCGATGGCATCGAGAATCGTGCAGGCGCCGAGCGCGCCACGACTCGGGCAGGCTGCGATCAGCGCATCCAGCGCCATACCGATGCGTTCAAGTTGTGCGATTTTTGTGCGCACATCCTCGCGGCGGGTGACGGCGCGGCTGCGGACATCCGCACAGTCAGCGGCGGGATCGGTGCGGAGGTCAAGCAACTCGGTGATTTCTGTGAGGGTGAAACCAAGCGCTTGCGCCTCACGGATGAAGCGCAGGCGCGCGATAGTCTCATCAGGGTAATGTCGCGCTCCTTGTTGCGGGCGGGCAGGCTGCGCAATCAGCCCGCGCCGTTCATAGAAACGGATCGTCTCGACATTGACTTTGGCAGCACGGGCGGCCGCCGCGATGGTGAGGATGCGCATGACAAAGTCCTTCTTGAAGACTTATCCGCTCTGTACCATGGTACGGAGTCAAGGGGTCGCAGCCAGCCGGGATTTTGCACTTTTGGGTATACCCCAACGAGGCTTTGGCGTGAGACGGTTTCTCCGTTTCAATAGGATTATTTCTGGCATTCTGATACGATAACGTGGAGGCATCTAGAGCCTCGCGAGACAATTCATGACCGCTTACGGCTACGCCCGCGTCAGCACGATCGATCAGG
>NZ_NCAS01000078.1:0-2636 GCF_002255515.1 Acidiphilium sp. 20-67-58
TGTGGATTCCGACGGAAGCCGGCCGGGGATTCCGATTTGATGTCGGCCACCGTTCCGATTTGAAGCCGGCCACCATTCCGATTTAATTCCGGCCACTTGGGCTGAGCTTTTAGGCGTTATCGGCTGGGTCAGTAACTCGGGCATCAGCCTTCTCGTGATCAACCACGAGGAGGGCCGGATGCCGGCAAAGCGAGAGCTGACGATGAGGCAGATACGATATACGTTGCGGCTGGCCAGTGAAGGTATCAGCGCCCGGCAGATCGGGCGGATGTTGGGTGTGGCCCGCAGCACGATCCAGGACAATCTGAGGCGTGCGCAAGTGGCGGGCCTGGCTTGGCCGCTGCCAACCGATTTGACTGATGCGGTTTTGGAAGAGCGGCTTTTTGCCCGCAACGGCGCTCCTCGCGGGGTGCGCCGGCGTGCCGAGCCGGTTTGGAGCGCCCTTGTCTGCGAGCTCAAGCGGCCCGGGGTCAACCTGATGGTGCTCTGGGAAGAATATCGCGCAGGGCATCCGGAAGGATACAGTTACAGCCGGTTTTGTGACCTGTTTAGGGAGTTTGAAGCGCGATTGTCGCCGGTAATGCGGCAGGAACACCGGGCGGGCGACAAGGTGTTCGTCGATTATTCCGGCAAAAGGCTCGGCATCACGGATCCCACAACGGGCGACGTGCGGTTTGCAGAGATATTCGTGGCGGTACTTGGGGCGTCGAGTTTTACATACTGCGAAGCGACCTGGAGCCAAACGTTGCCGGACTGGATCGGCGCTCATGTTCGCATGTTCCGGTTCTTTGGCGGGGTGCCGCGGTTGGTGGTGCCGGACAATCTGAAGTCCGGTGTCAACAAGGCGTCGTTTTACGACCCCGAGATCAATCTCAGTTACGGCCGGATGGCCGCGCATTACGGCATCGGCGTTCTGCCGGCGCGGCCAAGGCGGCCGAAGGACAAAGCCAAGGTTGAGGCCGGAGTGCGGTTTGCCCAGAGCTATATTCTGGGCAGGTTGCGGCATCAGACCTTCTTCTCGCTGACCGAAGCCAACGCGGCAATTGCTGATATGGTGGCGCGTATCAACGACCACATCATGCGCCGGCTTGGTGTCAGCCGGCGGCATCTGTTTGAAACCATTGAGCGCCCGGCTTTGGCCGCGTTACCCGATGCCGACTATGAATTCGCCGAATGGGGCTTTGCCCGCGTCTCGCTGGATTATCATGTCGAGGTCTGCGGATATTTCTACTCGGTGCCGCATAACCTGATCCGTGCCCAGGTCGACACCCGCGCGACGGCGCGGATGATCGAGATATTTTTCCAAGGCAACCGGATTGCCGTGCATGAGCGCCGTTATGGCGGTGCGCGCCACGGCACAGATCCTGCGCATATGCCGAGCGCGCACCGGCGCTACGCTGAATGGACGCCGGAGCGGTTCCGCCGCTGGGGCGCCTCGGTTGGGGCCAACACTGAAGGGTTGATGATCGCCATTCTGGCCAGCCGGCCACATCCCGAACAAGGGTTCCGGACATGCCTTGGAATCCTGCGGTTGTTCCGGGACCTGGACAAAATACGGGCCGAGGCGGTCTCGGCCCGAGCCGTTGCCTATGGCGCGTTCACCTACAAGAGCATCGCCTCGATCATCGCCAACAAGCTCGATCGCACCACCATCACTGCCAGCGAGCCGCAGGCGGTGATGGCTCACGGAAATCTACGCGGCTCCAAATATTTTCACTGAAAGGATCAAATTCATGCTGACCCACCCAACGCTCGACCTCCTCCATAAACTCGGCCTGCATGGCATGGCCAAGGGCTTCAAGGAGTTCGAACGTCTGCCCGAGGCCACTGGCCTGGCGCACGCGGAATGGCTGGCCTTGCTACTTGAACATGAGGTCACCCAGCGGCGGCAAAAACGCTTCGAGACCCGTGCTCGTGTTGCCAAGCTACGGCAATCTGCAAGTATTGAAGATGTCGATTACCGAGCAGCTCGCGGCCTGGACCGCGCATTGTTCCTAAAGCTTGCAGGCTGTGACTGGATCCGCTCCCGGCACAATTTACTGATTACCGGGCCATGCGGTGTCGGCAAAAGTTGGCTGGCTTGCGCGCTCGGCCAGAAAGCCTGCCGCGAGGACCTGTCCACCGCCTATCATCGCGTGCCCCGGCTGTTCTCTACCTTGGCCATGGCACGGGCCGATGGCCGTTACGCCAGGACACTGCGCCAAATTGCGAAGGTTGATCTGCTGATCCTGGACGATTGGGGCCCAGAAACCCTGACTGCGGACCAGCGCCGCGATTTGTTGGAGATCATCGACGACCGCCATGAGATGCGCTCAGTCATCATCACCAGCCAGGTGCCGGTCGAACAATGGTACGAAATTATCGGCAATCCAACCATTGCCGACGCGGTCCTCGATCGCCTCGTCCACAACGCATACCGCATTGAGCTGACCGGTGAGAGCCTCCGGAAAAAGCAAAATCCCGCCGCCGCAAACCCTCAAACTTGACCCCAAACAAAGACACGATAATCATTCAACCAGACCCAACCGATGACGCTCAGGTGGCCGACATCAAATCGGAATACCTGGCCGGCTTGAAATCGGAATCAGTGGCCGGCTTCGAATTGGAATGCATGGCCGACTTCATCGGAATCCGCA
>NZ_NCAS01000046.1:0-15931 GCF_002255515.1 Acidiphilium sp. 20-67-58
TCGAAGGCGTCAGATTCAACGACGGCGTCGCACAATCCGACGCCACCCAGAGCCGCGCCGCCTGATCACGCCGCGTCACCCAAATTCCGCCATAGCTCCGTCGGGCTTTTCGAAAGCAGCAAGGAACAAGGCGGCGCAGTCCGGGCATTTGCGCCTCATCCTGATCGACGGAGACGAACTGACCCGTCTGCTGATCCGTTTTGGTGTCGGCGTCCGGGTGGCGAGCGTCGTCGAGATCAAGAAGATCGATCTCGACTATTTCGATGAAAGCGAGCCGGAGTAAAATCTCGCGCTCCATCCGCGCGGTCCGCTGTTCATCGCGTCCCGCTTCGGTTCAGGGCGTCATTTGGTCCATCACCCGCCGCGGCGCTCCAGCGGGCAGAGCCGAATCGTCCGCTGCGTTGCCGTGCGGATCGGCCGGCACCGTGCCGGATCGACCGTGAGGCCATAGGGCAGCAGGCCCGGTGCCGCCCCCGCCACCGGCAGGTTGGTCAGCAGAAACGCCGGCGCCGCGGCGCCGATCAGCCGGCGCACGATGCGCTGTTCCGCCGGCGCGGTCGCCAGCTCCGCGAGATTGACGAACCGGTTCCCCGGTGCGGCCAGATGCAGGGCGACGAAGCCGATCGGCGCCCCGCGCATCAGCACCACCGCGCCCGCCGGCAGCACTGGCAGACGCCCCTGGACAAGATGCTGGCCATAGGCAATCCGCCCCCATTCCATCGGTTCGGTCACCGCGAGGCAGACCAGCAGAATCGCGAGCGTCACCCGCGTCGCAGCGCGCGCCGGCAGCCACTGCCGCAGCGCCGTTGCCACCATGATGCCGGTGCACACCTCCAGCGGCAGCGCATAGCGCAGGATCGAGAATAGCGGCAGCCAGGTCACATACGACACGATCATGAACCACCACAGCGCCCGCGCCGGCGGCGGCAGTGGCGCCGTCCGCCGCCGCAGAGCCCCCACCGTCAGCGTCACCGCGGGGCTGACGGCGGCGAGCCAGGCCAGCGCGAAGCGCGGGTCGCGTAGCCTCATCTCGGTCACGACGAAGCTGCGCCCCTCGATCCAGTAGAACGGATAAGCGATCCATTGGGCTAGCGATCGCGGCAGGAACCGCGTGTCCCGCGGGTCGAGATGCGGGGCGAGCCGCGCGTGGAACAGCCCGGAGAGCAGCGGGAACACCGGATCGTGGAACTGCCGCCACAGCAGCACCCCCCACCAGCCATAGCCGAGCGCGAAAGCCAGTGTCGCCGCCAGCGCAAACCGCCAGGCATTGGCCAGCACCGCGCGCGGCGCCGGCGCCATGATGACAATGGCGCCGGCCAGCGGCACCACGAACATCACCGCCGTCAGCTTCAGCGCAATGGCGAAGCCGCAGAGGCCGCCCGCGATCGCGGTGGCGTGGCGCCACCGCCCGACAATCGCGAGCAGCGCCGGCAGCACCACGCAGCCGGTCAGGATATCGTCGAATGTCGTGCCGATTTCCGAAAGCGTCGTCGCCCCGGTCAGCCCGATCAGCGCTGCGAAGATCGCCCCCCACCGATCCTCGATCAGCGTCGCCGCGAGACGGAACACGATGAAGGCAAGACATCCGAAGGGTAGCCCGGCGCACAGCGCCAGTAGCCGTGGTGCGCGATCGAACAGCGCCGTCCGCGCCAGCAGATAGGGCATGTCCTGCAACGGATTAAGGTAACCCTGGAACCCGGCGGCGAAATAGTCGAGTCCGAGCCGCCCGTGCAGCGCCGCGAACGGCGCGTAAAGGTGATAATTCTGCAAGTCCCAATTGGCATCGGTGCGGTAGGCGAGCGAGAGCAGCGCGCCGATGACGAGGCAGAAAACGAGTTCGGCGATCCAGTGCGGCGCAACCCCGCGCACAGCGCCCAAGCGGCCGGGCCGCGGTCCTGTCTTGGGCGTTGTCGAATTTCCATGCATGATGTCGTCATACATGAGAGGTTGTCGCCGATCCATATCCGCGTGCGACGCGTCGCGTCCTCCGCCGCGCGACAGCGCAGGATAATATTCCTAGGCTTTTATCCCCAATCGCCGATCCGCGCCGCCCGTGCCTGGTGGGCGACGAAGCCGGCCCACAGGCCGAAGGGGATCAGCGGCGCGAACACCACCACGGGCTTCCACCCCGTCGGCGCGCCGAGAAACCAGATGACGACGAGCCCGCCGAATGCCGCAAACCCCCAATAGACGATGGCGATCAGTCGCGGATCGACCCCGGCGCGATGCGCCACCTGATAGAGATGCCCGCGATGCGCGCGCGCCAGGTTTTTCCCCGCCAGCGCCCGCCGCGCCAGGGTGAACGCAACGTCGAGCAACACGCCCGAGAGCAGCAGCGGCACCACCAGGAACGAGAGCTGCATGTCCTGGTAATGCGTCGCCGCAATCCCGAGCACGGCCAGCATGAAGCCGCAGAACTGGCTGCCGACATCGCCCATGAAAATCCGCGCGCGTGGCCAGTTGAACGGCATGAACCCGGCCACCCCGCCGGCCAGCAGCAGCGCCGTGGTATAGACGAAGAAACCGCCATGCAGCCCGGCAATGCCGGCGAGAAACAGGCAGGTCACCAGCGTGGTGCCCGCCGCGAGCCCGTCCAGCCCGTCGATGAAGTTCATCGCATTGGTGACGAACAGGATCCAGCCGAGCGAGAGCACCGGCCCCGCAGCGCCGAGCGCGACCCCGCCGACCAGCGGCAGGTCGAACCGCACCGCCGAAATCCCCGATCCCACCGCGACCAGCGCGGCGGCGAGCTGGGCGCCGAGCTTCACCGCGAAGGGAAAATCCCGCAAATCGTCGAGCAGCGACACCGCCGCGATCAGCACGGCCGCCGCGATCACCCCGAGAAACACCGGTGCGGCCAGCCGCGACACATGCCCATAGCGATAGAGCAGCACGATGCCGAGCAGAAACGCGCTGACGATGCCGACCCCGCCAGCCTTCGGCATCACCTGCGTATGGGCCTTGCGCGCGTCCGGCCGGTCCGGCACGCCGATGGCGATCATCAGCCGCACGACGAAGCCGGAAAATAGCGCCAGCCCGGCGAACAGCGCCAGATGTCGCGGCAAGGCCAGCGAGGCGATGCCGGAATGGGGAAAATATGAGACCGTGTTCATGCGGCGTTATCCATGAACGAAGTTCGGCGCCGCATCAATCTGGCCGTTCATCTGCCCTCCGCAGCCATGGCAAGCCGGCCCTGAGGCGCCCTTGGTGCCGCCGCGCGCCTGCTTTATGGCGGGTGAAGCGGTTGGTTCGCTGGGAGCAGACATGCGGCAGTTCGACGTGATCATTCTGGGCGCCGGCGCCGCCGGGCTGATGGCCGCGATCGCCGCCGGCCGGCGCGGCCGCCGTGTGCTGGTGCTCGACCATGCGCCCGAACCCGGCCGCAAGATTCTGATCTCCGGCGGCGGGCGGTGCAATTTCACCAACATCCACACGGCGCCGGACCGCTTCTTCTCGGAAAACCGCCGCTTCTGCGCCTCGGCGCTGGCCGGGTTCCGGCCACGGGATTTTCTCGCCATGGTCGAGGCGCACCGCATCGCCTGGCATGAAAAGACGCTCGGCCAGCTGTTCTGCGATGGCTCGGCCCGCGCCATCGTCGACATGCTGCTCGCCGAATGCGCCGCCGCCGGCGTGGAGATCCGCACCCATTGCACCATCAGCGAGATCGGCGGCGCGCCGGATTTCCGCCTCGCCACCTCGGCCGGTCCCGTCGCTGCCGGATCGCTGATCCTCGCCACTGGCGGCCTGTCGATCCCGAAACTCGGCGCCACCGGCTTCGCCCATGATCTCGCCGCCCGCTTCGGCCTGCGCATCGTGGCGCCGCGTCCGGCGCTGGTGCCCTTCGTGCTGGAGGGCGAGGAGCGCGCCCGCGCCACTCCGCTCGCCGGCGTCTCGCAGCCGGTGGTGGCCACCTGCGGCCGCGCCCGCTTCCGCGAGGCAATGCTGTTCACCCATCGCGGCCTGTCCGGCCCCGCCATCCTCCAGGTCTCCACCGCCTGGCGCGCCGGCCTGACCATCGGCATCGACCTGCTGCCCGACGAAAGCCCGGATTTCCTGCTCCGCCGCAAGCGCGAGGCTCCGAAATCCGGGCTGCGCACGCTGCTCGGCGGGGTGATGCCGCAGCGCATGGCGGACGCGTTCCTGCCCCCGACGCTGCCACCCGGCCCGATCGCCGCGATCGCCGACCGCGCCCTGCTCGACCTCGCCGCCCGGCTCAAATCCTGGACCATCCTGCCAGCCGGCACCGAGGGCTACGCCAAGGCCGAAGTCACCGCCGGCGGGGTGGATACGGCGGATCTGTCGCAGCGCACCCTGGCGGCGACCGGCGTGCCCGGCCTGTTCGTGGTGGGCGAGGCGGTGGATGTCACCGGCTGGCTGGGGGGCTACAATTTCCAGTGGGCCTGGGCCAGCGGCTGGGCCGCCGGCAGCGCGGCCTGACTGGCCCGGCTTGACTGGACCGGCTTGACTGGGGCGGTCTGACTGGTGCGGCCTGACTGGCGCGGTCCGGCCGGCGTCGCTCAGGCCGTTGCCCGCGCTGTCCCGCCAAAGATCGGCGCATTGCCCGCGCCGGTGATCGCCGCGCGGCCCAACTCGGGCGAAGTCTTGCCGGCGGCATCGGCCTTCGGCGCCGCCCTGGCTGCCACGCCGGCGCCCGCCACGCTGGTCTCCGCCACGCTGGTCTCCGTCACGTCGGCAGGGCGCGGCGCGGGTTTGCGGGCGGGGGTGTGGGTGGCGGCGAAGCTGCGCAGATCGGCGGCCACGCGGTCGAGCACCGAGGCCCAATCTCCCTGGGTCGTCTGGCGATAGATCCGCATGCTCGGATACCAGGGCGAGTCCGCGCGATCCTGCATCCAGCGCCAGCACCCGTCGCGGCGCGACAGCATCCAGACCGGGGTTCCCAGCGCGCCGGCAAGGTGCGCCACCGAGGTATCCACCGTAATCACGAGGTCGAGCTGCTCGACCAGCGCCGCGGTATCCGCGAAATCCGTGACCTCGCCCATGAGATCGACCGCCTCCAGCGCCGCCGGCAGCCCGGTGCGGTCCTTTTGCAGGTTGTAGAACCGGACCGGCCCGATGCCGGCGAGGCGGGTGAGCTGCGTGGGATCGCCGATCGAGCGGCGCCGGTCGATCACCTCGCAATCGATGTCATCGGGCCGCGAGCCGCCGGCCCAGACGAGGCCGACGCGTAGCTTCGGCTCGTCCCCGACCCGCGCCGCCCAGTCCGCCCGCAGCGCGTCCGGCGGGGCGAGATATGGGATGCTCGCCGGTATCGTCTCGATGGTGGTGCCGAACAGCCAGGGCAGGCTCATCAGCAGGGCGTGCATGTCGGCTCGCGGGGGGGCGTCGCCGCGCGTGACCACCTCTGCGACACTCTCGACACTGCGGGCCAGGCGCGCGAGTTCCGGCGGCACGTCGAGCACCACCTCGGCGCCGCGCGCGGCCACCAGTGGCGCATAGCGGATGAATTGCAGCGTATCGCCCAGCCCCTGTTCGGCGACGAGCAGGACACGGCGGCCGGCCAGATCCTCGCCGCGCCACGCAGGCCCGGCCTCGGCGGCAACCGGCTGGCGCCCGCGCCATTCATGCTCGGCCCAGCCGCGCCGGAAATCGCCCGCCGCCAGCAGGGTGAGGGAGAGATTGTAGCGCCAGGTCGGGTTGCTCGGCTCCAGCCGGTAGCAGCGCTCATGCATGACCAGCGCCGCGCCGACCTCGCCGAGGCAATGCAGCGCGTTGGCGAGATTGTTCAGCACGCCGCCATGCAGCGGGCTGCGCGCCAGCGCCTCGCCATAGACCCGCGCCGCCTCGTTGAATTCGCCGAGATCGAAATGCTTGCCGCCGAGGCAGATCAGCGCATCGATGTTGTCCGGCATTTGCGCGACGCCTTCGAGCGCCATCGCCTTGGCCTGCTCGAACAGGCCAAGCTGCCGCAGCGCCTCGGCCATGCCGCAATAGGCGAGGCCGAGCCGCGGTGCCACCCGCACGCAGGCGAGATAGGCCTCGATCGCCTCTTTCGGCCGGCCTGACATTTGCAGCGCATTGGCGCGGTTGAGCAACACCTCCGGCTGGCCCGGCGCGTGTTCGAGGCAGGCGGTGAAGAGGGCGGCGGCCTCCTCGTGACGCCCGGCGGCAACGGCTTGATTGCCGCCCTCGAACAATTGTCTGGCGTGTGCATCCATCGGCGGGGGACCCTCTTGGTCGTCGAGCCCCGAACCTCGCATGAAAAGCTTAACGCGGCGTTTCCGGCGCGACCTCCGCCTGCTTGATCCAGCCGGATTCGCCCTGCTGCCAGTAGGTCAGCGCGTGGCCTTCGGCGCGCGCCGCCTTCCAGCGCGCCCGCGCCGCCGCAACCGCGTCCGGATCGTTGCCGTCGAACAGGTCGAATACCCGCTCGAACCGGTCCAGCGCCGCCGTGGCCCCGTCCACCAGGAACAGGAACCGCGCGCCGTTCGGCACATCCTCCCCGGTGGTGAGCCAGATCGGCTGGTGGGCGCCATGACCCATCGCGGCGGTGCCGTGGGGCAGCCAGTCCACCCCCGGCGCGCGCCAGAGGGCGGCGTCCAGCGCCTCGATCCGGGCGGGGTCGGTGCCGCGCACCACCGCCCGCGCGCCGGCGGCGAGGGTGCGGGCGAGCAGGGCGGGCAGGGCGGCTTCCAGCCCGGTGCGCGTCAGGTGGTAGAAGCCGACCTGGGCCATTATCTCATTCGATGACGATGCGCGGCCCGCGCGCCGGCCCGGCGCCGTCGAGCCCGGCCGCCACCGCCGTGGCTACCGCGGCGAAGGCGCGCCCGGCCTCGCTCTCCGGCGCGCTGGCGACGATCGGCGTGCCAGCATCCGAGGTCTCGCGGATCGGCGCCAGAAGCGGCACCGCGCCGAGGAACGGCACGCCGAGCCGCCCCGCTTCGGCCTCGGCGCCGCCATGGCCGAAAATATCGGTCCGCGTGCCGCAATTCGGGCAGCAGAAGAAGCTCATGTTCTCGACCACGCCGAGGATCGGCACGCGCACCTGGCGGAACATCGAGATGCCGCGCCGCGCATCGAGCAGCGAAATGTCCTGCGGGGTGGAGACGATCACCGCGCCGGCGAGCTTCAGCCGCTGGGCGAGGGTGAGCTGCACGTCGCCAGTGCCGGGCGGCAGGTCGAGCACCATCACATCCAGCTCGGGCCAGGCGACCTGCGTCATCAGCTGGGTCAGCGCGTTGAGCACCATCGGCCCGCGCCAGACCATCGCGGTTTCCTCCTCGACGACATGGCCGATCGAGATCGCCTTCAGCCCCCAGGCCTCGATGGGCACGAGCTTGTTGCCCGCCATCTCGGGTTTGCCCTTCGTGCCGAGCATGCGCGGCAGCGAGGGGCCGTAGATGTCGGCATCGAGCAGGCCGACGCGCTTGCCCTGCCGCGCCAGGGCGACAGCGAGATTGACCGCGACGGTCGATTTCCCGACCCCGCCCTTGCCGGAGGCGACCGCGACGATCGAGCCCACCTGGCCGAGCAGTGTGCCCGGCTCCTGCGCCTGGGCTTGGGCCTGGGCCTGGGCCTGGGCCTGGGCCTGTGGCTGCGGGGCGGCGGCGCGTGGGGCGGTGAACATCACCGTCGCGTTGCGCACCCCCGGCATCGCGGCGAGATCGGCCTCCAGCGCCCGGCGCATCGGCTCCTGCCGCGCGGCATCCGCCTTCGCCACCATCAGTGCCACCTGCACCAGCCCCTCGCGGGTGGCGACGCTGTCCACCATGCCGGCGGGAATGCCCGCGCCCTCCGCGGTCCGGAAGGCGCCGATGCGCGCGCGCACCGCAGTTTCGTCTATCGCAGCCATGATCTGTCCTTGTCTGCCTCTGGGTCAGCCTGTGGTCGGGTTTACGCCACGCCGGTTTACGCCACGCTGGTTTACGCCACGCCGGCGCGTTGGGAAATCTGGCCGCGCAGCAGCGCCGGATCGCTCACCGGCAGCGAGCAGGCCTGGGCGCGGCAGACGAAGGCGGCGGGTTCGGCGGCAATCTTGCCATGCGCCGGGTGGCCGTCCGGCAACGATGCGGCATTGCCCACCGGCAGCACCACCACCGCCGGGTCGAAATGGGCGAGGGCGGCGCGGTGGAGTGCGGCGAAACGCGGATCGGCGGCATCGCCGACGATGACGACGCTCGCCCCCTCCTCCAGCAGCGCCGCGGCACCGAGCAGGGTGGGGAAGGCGGACAGGGCCCGCCGCTCGCCGGTATGCGCGCCGATCAGCGCCGCCGCCGCATCGCGATGCGCGGCGCTGCCGGTCAGATGATGCAGGATCGCCAGCCCCTCGGCGAACAGGCCGGCGCCGGAGGGGGTCGCATTGTCGAACGAGGCGCGCGGACGAAGGCCGCCGGGCAGGTCGGCCGCGTCCGCAGCCGTGAGGTAGAGCCCGCCCTGGCCGTCGCCGTAGGCGGCCAGTGTCACCGTGGCGATCCGTTCCGCCTGGTCGAGATAGGTGGCGCGCCCGGTTGCCTGGTAGAGGGCGATTGTGGCGCGCAGCATCGCCGCCTGGTCGTCGAGCAGGCCGGCGGCCGCGATCTTGCCCCGGCGGAGCGCATGGTCGAACCGGCCGTCCTCGCGGCCGAGCAGGGCGGTGACGGCGCCGTGCGCCGCGACGGCGAGATCGAGCCAGTCGTGCCGGGCGAAGACCGCGCTCGCCCGCGCCAGTGCCGTGATGGCCAGCCCATTCCAGTCGGCCAGGATCTTGTCGTCCCAGCCGGGCCGCACCCTGCCTTCGCGGGCGGCGAAGAGGCGGGCGCGCAGGGCGGCGAGGCGCGCCTCGGTCTCGGGGTGTTCGGGGTGGGTCGCGCGGGTGAGGATCAGCTTGCCCTCCCAGTTGCCGGCGGCGGGGCAGGGGTAATGATCCTCGAACAGCGCCATGTCCGGCCCCAGCACGGCGGCGATCTCGTCGCGCGTCCAGACATAGAACTTGCCTTCCTCGCCCTCGGAATCCGCGTCTTCCGAGGCTGCGAAGGCGAGCGTGCCATCCGGCGCGGGGTCGTGCCGCGCCCGCATGTCCCGCCGCAGCCACTCGACCAGCTCATCGGCGCGGGCGGCCAGCAGCAGGTCCGGCTCGGCGGCATGGGCGAGGGCGAGCAGGTCGAGCAGCTGCGCGTTGTCGTAGAGCATCTTCTCGAAATGCGGCACCAGCCAGCTCGCATCGGTGGCGTAACGGGCGAAGCCGCCGCCGAGATGGTCGCAGATGCCGCCCTGCGCCATCCGCGCGAGCATCAGGGCGACGACCGCGCCCGCCTCGTGCCGGCCGGTGCGGGCATATTCGCTCCAGAGGAAGCGGAAGATTGGCGCGTTGGGGAATTTCGGCGCGCCGCGCAGCCCGCCTTCCTCCCAGTCCATCATGCCGAGGAACCGCTCGGTCACCGCCGTGAGGTCGCCGGGGGCGATCGGCGCGCCGGGCTTCAGCTCGGCGTGGGCGGCGATGCGCTTGAGCAGGGATGCGCCGCTGCGGGCGAATTTCTCCCCATCCTTGGTCCAGGCATCCGCGACCATTTCCAGCACCTGGCGGAAGGAGGGCCGGCCCCAGCGCGGCTCGGGCGGGAAATAGGTGCCGCCGAAGACCGGCGCGCCATCCGGCGTCATGATCACGGTGAGTGGCCAGCCGCCCTGCTCGCCCATCGCCTGCACCGCCGCCATGTAGATGACATCGATATCCGGCCGTTCCTCGCGATCGACCTTGATGTTGACGTAAAGCCGGTTCATCAGCGCCGCCGTCGCCGGATCCTCGAAGCTCTCATGCGCCATCACGTGGCACCAGTGGCAGGCGGCATAGCCGATCGAGAGCAGGATCAGCCGGTTCGCCGCCCGTGCTGCCGTAAGCGTCGCGTCCGACCACATCTGCCAGTGCACCGGATTGTCGGCGTGCTGGAGCAGATAGGGCGAGGTGGCGTCGGCGAGGGTGTTGCGGTCGAGCGTGCTGGACATGGAGCTGCGGACTTTCTGAAGCGGTTCTGCTCCGGTAGATAGCAGTCCGGCGCCCGAACGCGAGGGCTCTTCCCGAGATTGATATGAAAGCTGAACGACATGAATGATGTTCCGGCACAGCCTCCCTATTTCGCCCATCACGTCTTTGTCTGCGGCAATCACCGGCCGGAGGGACATCCGCGCGGCTCCTGCGGCGGCAAGGGATCGGAGAAACTGCGCGATTACATGAAGGCGCGGGCGAAGGAACTCGGGCTGCAAGGCGTGCGCATCAACGCCGCCGGCTGTCTCGACCGCTGCGAGCACGGGCCGACAATGGTGATCTACCCGGCGGGACGCTGGTATCGCGTGCCGGACCGCGATGCGGTGGACCGCATCCTGATCGAGGATGTGCAGGGTGGCCGACCGGTCGCCGAGCTGATGCTGCCGGCCGAGGTCGCGCCGGCAAAATGAGTCTCGCTCCGCCCGACGTGATCTTCGCGCCGGCGAGCGGCGTCGGCGGCGCCATCTCGCTCCTCCGCCTCAGCGGGGCGGGGGTGGCGCGGGTGATCGGGGCGCTGGCCGGCAGCCTGCCGGCGCCGCGCCACGCGAGCCTGCGGAGTTTCCGCGATGCGCGGCGCGGGATCATCGACCGGGGGCTGCTGCTGTGGTTTCCCGGCCCGGCCAGCGTGACCGGCGAGGATTATGCCGAATTCCACCTGCATGGCGGGCGGGCGGTGCGCGCGGCGATCACCGCCGCCCTGCTCGACCTCGGCGCGCGGCCGGCGGAACCGGGCGAGTTCTCCCGCCGCGCCTTCCTCAACGGCCGGCTCGACCTGCTGGAGGCCGAGGGCATTGCCGACCTGATCGACGCCGAGACCGAGGCGCAGCGGCAACTCGCGCTCGACCTTGCCGGCGGGGCGATGAGCCGCGCGGTTGCCGCCTGGCGGGAGGCGCTGATCGGGCTGATGGCGCAGCTCGCCGCCCTGATCGACTTCGCCGATGAAGACCTGCCCCCGGCGGTGGAAGCCGGGATGCTGGCCGCGATGGCGCGGCTGCGCGACGAGATCGCGGTGGCCATCGGCGCCGGGCTTGCGGCGGAACGGCTGCGCGAGGGGGTGGAGATCGTCGTGCTCGGCGCGCCGAATGCCGGCAAATCCACCCTGGTCAACGCGCTGGCCGGCGAGGAGGTCGCGATCGTCTCCGACATTCCGGGGACGACGCGCGATGCGATCGGCGTGCGGCTCGACCTTGGCGGGGTTCCGGTCCGGCTGGTGGACACGGCGGGGCTGCGATGGTCGGACGATGCGATCGAGGCGGAGGGCGTGCGCCGCGCCGAGGCTCATGCGCGCCGGGCGGATCTTTTGCTGCTCTGCGGTGCCGCGCCCGATTTCGCACTCCCCGACGCGCCCGCAGGTGTGCCGGCGCTACGGATTGCGACGAAGGCGGATCTGGCCGGCGCGGTGCCGGAGGGGATGCTGGCGGTGAGTGCCCGGACGGGCGCGGGGCTGGCGGAATTGCTGGTCGCGTTGCGCGCGCGGGTGGAGGCGCTGGTCGAGCGCGGCGCCGGGCCGGCGCTGCCGCGGCCGCGGCAGATCGCCTGCCTGCGCGATGTCGCGGCGGCGCTGGACCGGGCGCTTGCCATCGACGTGCCGGAATTGCGGGCCGAGGAGATGCAGGCGGCGGCGGCGGCGCTGGCCCGGCTGACCGGGACGATCGGCGTCGAGGACGTGCTCGACCAGGTATTTTCCAGCTTCTGCATCGGCAAATAGCCTTCCCCTCGGCAAATGGTGCTATAGGCCCGCGCATGACGAGCTTGCGCGAGATGTTCGATGTTGTGGTGATCGGCGGTGGCCATGCCGGCACCGAGGCGGCGGCGGCGGCGGCGCGGATGGGGGCGCGGACGCTGCTGCTGACCCACCGGCGAGACCGGATCGGCGAGATGTCGTGCAATCCGGCGATCGGCGGGATCGGCAAGGGGCATCTGGTGCGCGAGATCGACGCGCTGGATGGCATCATGGGCCGGGCCGCGGATGCTGCCTGCATCCATTTCAAGATGCTCAACCGCAGCAAGGGGCCGGCCGTGTGGGGCCCGCGCGCACAGGCCGATCGGGGGCTGTATCGCGCGGCGGTGCAGGCGCTGCTGGCCGCGCAGGATGGATTGACGATCCTCGAAGGCGAGGCGGCCGATCTTGAATTGACGGCGGATGGAGCGCTGGCGGCGGTGATTACCGGCGCGGGCGGGCGCATCGCCTGCCGGGCGGCGGTGCTGACCACGGGCACCTTCCTGCGTGGTGTGTTGCATTTTGGCGAGCGCACGGAGGAAGGCGGGCGGGTTGGCGATGCGGCGTCGAACGCGCTGTCGGCGCGGCTGCGCGGGCTGGGCCTGGCGCTCGGCCGGCTCAAGACCGGCACGCCGGCGCGGCTGGACCGGCGCTCGATCGAATGGGAGGCGCTGCCGGAGGATCGGGGGGAGGCGGAGCCGGCGCCGTTCAGCCTGCTCACCGGGCGGATTACCAACCCGCAAATCTCCTGCCGGATCAGCGAGACGACGCCGCAGACCCATGCGATCATCAACGCCAATTTGCACCGCTCGGCGGTTTATGGCGGGCGGATCGACGGTGCGGGACCGCGCTATTGCCCCTCGATCGAGGACAAGGTGGTGCGCTTCGCCGAGCGGCCCCGGCATCAGGTGTTTCTGGAGCCGGAGGGGCTGGAGGACGAGACGGTTTATCCGAACGGAATTTCGACCAGCCTGCCGGAAGAGGTGCAGGAAGCGTTCATCCGCACCATGCCGGGGCTTTCCGGCGCCGTGTTGCTGCGGCCGGGCTATGCGGTTGAGTATGATTATGTCGATCCGCGCGAGTTGAGCCACGCGCTGGCGCTGAAGAAGGTGCCGGGGCTGTTCCTGGCCGGGCAGATCAATGGCACCACCGGGTATGAGGAGGCGGGCGCGCAGGGGCTGCTGGCCGGCGTGAACGCGGCGCTGGTCGCGGCGGGGCGAGCCGTGGTCTCGGTGCGCCGGCATGAGGGGTATATCGGTGTGCTGGTGGATGATCTGGTGACGCGGGGGGTCAGCGAGCCCTACCGGATGTTCACCTCGCGGGCGGAGCATCGGCTGAGCTTGCGGGCGGACAATGCCGATTTGCGGCTGACCCCGCGCGGGCTGGACTGGGGCTGCATCGGCCCGGCGCGGCGGGCGGCGTTCGCGGCACTTGAGGTCGAGGTTGCGGCGGTGCGCGCGGGCAGCGCGGGCGGCGCGCGGGCGGCGGCGATCGTTGCGGCGGACCGGCTTTATGAAGGGTATCTGGCGCGGCAGGAGAGCGAGATTCGCGCGCGGGCGAAGGATGATGCGGTGCTGATCCCGCCGGATTTCGACTATGGCGTTGTTGGCGGCCTGTCCGCCGAAATCCTTGCCCGGCTCGAGCGGGTGCGCCCGGAAACGCTCGGTGTGGCCGGCCGGCTCGAGGGTATGACCCCGGCGGCGCTGGGGGCGTTGTTCGCCGCCCTGCGCCGGCCGCGCGCGGTCGCGGCATGAGCGTCGCGGCGGCGGATCGCGCGGGGGAAAATGTTTCACGTGAAACATTGGCGCGGATCGAGGCTATTGTTTCACGTGAAACATTGGTCCGACTTGAGGCCTATTCCGCGCTGATCCTGCGCTGGACGGCGCGGATCAACCTCGTCTCCCGCAAGGATGCCTGCGCCGCGGATATCTGGAACCGGCATATTCTCGATTCGCTCCAGCTGCTGCCGCTGATCCCGCAGGGGGCGTTCCGTGCGGCGGATCTCGGCTCCGGCGGCGGGTTGCCGGGGCTGGTGCTGGCGATCGCCCGGCCGGATATCAGCTTCACCCTGATCGAATCCGACCGGCGCAAGGCGGCGTTTCTGCAAACGGCGATTGCCGAACTCAAGCTCGCGGCCACGGTTTTGCCGGTGCGGATCGAGCAGGTGCGGCTCGATCCGGTTGAGCTGGTGACCGCCCGCGCCCTGGCCCCGCTTCCCGAGTTGCTCGGCTATGCCGCGCCGTTACTCGCGCCGGGCGGGAAATGCGTGCTTCTCAAGGGGCGTTCGGCGATGGCCGAATTGACCGCGGCGTGCGAGAACTGGCACATGAACGCTGAACACGTCCCGAGTCTGACCGATCCCGGGGCCATGATTTTCCGCATCAGCGAGTTACGCCGTGCAACCTAAGATCATCGCAATCGCGAACCAGAAAGGCGGCGTGGGCAAGACCACCACCGCCATCAACCTCGCGACGGCGCTGGCCGCGACCGGCGAGCGTGTGTTGCTGATCGACCTCGATCCGCAGGGCAATGCGAGCACCGGCTTCGGCATCGCCACCGGCGAGCGGGGCATCGGCAGCTACGCGCTGATGACCGGCGAAGCCCCGGCCGCGACCCTGGTGCTGCCGACCGAGGTGCCGGGCCTGCTGATCATTCCCGCGACCGAGGATCTGATCGGCGCCGATATCGAGTTTTCCGGCGCCGAGGCGCGCGAGCGGCTGGTGCAGCGGGCGCTGGCCGAGCCAGGGCTGGCCGGGCAGTTCGGCTATGTGTTCATCGACTGCCCGCCCGGCCTCGGCCTGCTGACGCTGAACGCGCTGGTGGCGGCCTCTTCGGTGCTGATCCCGCTGCAATGCGAGTTTTTCGCGCTGGAGGGGATCAGTCAGCTGATGCGGACAATCGATCTGGTGCGTCATTCGCTCAATCCGGGCCTGGCGCTTGAAGGGGTGGTGCTGACCATGTTCGACCGACGGAACAATCTCGCCCAGGCCGTGTCGGACGATGTGCGGGCCTATTTCGGCGCCCGGGTATTCGGCACCGCGATTCCGCGCAACATCCGCATCACCGAATCGCCGAGCCACGGCAAGCCGGTGCTGCTCTATGATTTCCGCTCGATCGGCGCACAGGCCTATGTGTCGCTCGCGGCGGAATTCCTGCAGCGTCAGGCCGTGGCGGAGGCAAGCCTGTGAGCGGGCGGGATATGCCGCGCCGGCTCGGCAAGGGGCTGGCGGAGCTGCTCGGGCCCGGCACCGTGGCGGCGGCCGGACAGGCCGTCAGCGGCGAGGGCGTGCGGCATCTGCCGGTCGCATCGCTGCATCCGGGCCCGTTCCAGCCCCGCCGGGCGATGGACGAAGCGGCGCTCGAGGAACTGGCGGAATCGCTCAGGACGCAGGGCGTGCTGCAGCCGTTGCTGGTGCGGGCGATGCCGGGGAAGGCCGGGCAATATGAGATCATCGGCGGCGAGCGGCGCTGGCGCGCGGCGCAGCGTGCCGGCCTGCACGAGGTGCCGGTGCTGGTCCGCGCCCTGACCGACAGCGAGGCGATGGCGGCGGGGCTGGTGGAGAACCTCCAGCGGCTGGATCTCGACCCGATCGAGGAGGCGGAGGGCTATCGCCGCCTGGTCGAGGAATTCGGGCTGATCCAGGAGGATCTGGCGCGGGCGGTCGCCAAGTCGCGCCCGCATGTCGCCAACATGATGCGGCTGCTGAACCTGCCGGTGCCGGTGCAGACCGCGCTGCGCAACGGCGAGCTGAGCGCCGGCCATGCCCGCGCCCTGCTCCAGCACCCCGACCCCGAGGCAGCGGCACGGATGATCGCGGCGAAGCGGCTCTCGGTGCGGCAGACCGAGGCGCTGGTTCAGTCGGCACTGGCGCCGAAGCCCGAGCGCGCGCCGCGCGAGCTCCAGGACGACAGCGTGACGCGCAACCTCGAAGTCGAGTTGGCCGGGGCGCTCGGCCTGCGGGTCAAGGTCACGTATGACGGAAAAAGCGGCGCAGTGTCGCTGTTCTACCGCGATCTCGACCAGCTGGACGGCATTCTGCGGCTGCTGCGCGGCGGGAGCGACTAGAGCATTACCCGATCAGATGGACTCATCTGATCGGGTAAAGATGCTCTGTTTGTCTATTTGATAGAGCACTACATCCGATCCAGCAGGATCGGAAAGTGCTCTAGGTTCTGTACCTATTGCCATGACTACGGGGCGTCTGATTCAAGTCTGTTTGGAGGACTTGGAACAT
>NZ_NCAS01000047.1:0-15912 GCF_002255515.1 Acidiphilium sp. 20-67-58
AGGCTTCTTTGTGCCCTCGTCGCATGGCTCTCTGCCCCAAACCGCTCACCAAGCCTCGGCTTCGCCCACCGCCAGATCACATAGTTCACAGGCGACTAGCTACATTACCATTCTGATTAAGGCTGTAAGCCGAAGCCGACCATTTCTATCCCTGGATGGACCTCTGGACGAGCGCCCAAAGGCCAAAGAAAGCGCCGTTCGGTGGCCTCAATTCGTTTGTCGTTGATACTCGCCTCACGACGACGCATCAAACCAGTTGCGTTAAACTCCCATTGCTCATTGCCATAGGCCCGGAACCATTGGCCTTCCTGATCTCGATATTCATACTGAAACCGAACAGCGATGCGATCATCGGTAAATGCCCATAGCGCCTTGGCAAGCCTGTAATCCAGCTCTCTTTCCCATTTACGCTGAAGAAACTCTATAATTGCGGTGCATCCAATAAAAAACTCATCTCGATTTCGCCATGCGCTGTCTTCAGTATAGGCGCCAGCAACGCGCACTGGATCACGAGAATTCCATGCGTTCTCCGCAAGGCGAACCTTCAATGCCGCACTTTCAGCATCAAACGGCGGGAAAGGCGGTCTGTGTTCCGTCATTACACCATCTCCTTCATACGGCTTTGAAGCACTTTCCGGTCCATGGGGACCGAATGCAACGCGCCAGAATATTGATGCTTACAGTATCCTAATCCGATCAGATGGCTGGACCTGACCGGATGAAGCCCCATTCACATCACTGCTTTACAGAATTCCACGATCCGGGAGCATGCTGCCTCAAGAACCGCATCCGATGCGGCGGTCGAAAGCCGGATATGGCCAGGCATGGCGAAAGCCGTTCCAGGAACAGTCGCGACAAACGATTCCTGAAGCATAGCGCCAGCAACATCTTCGTCACTGGCCAACAGGCGCCCCCCTTTTGTCCGACGGCCTAAAAGTCCAGTCACAGAAGGGAAAGCATAAAACGCCCCCTGAGGACGCGAACACGAAAGACCGGGTGCCTCAGCGAGCATTTCAAAAACCTTTTGGCTCCGCCTATGGTAGATCAGCCGTCGTTCATCCAGAATATCCTGCGGACCATCCAGCGCAGCCACTGCTGCCGCCTGGCTGATCGTCGAAACACCGGCGGTTGAACTGCCCTGCACAACCGTCATCCCATCGAGCCAATCGCGCGGCCCAGTGCAAAAGCCTAATCGCCACCCGGTCATCGCATAGGATTTCGAAACACCTGACATCGTCAAAATGCGATCAGCAAGGTCTGGGGCCCTAGCTGCCAGGGTCGTGTAAACTCCGTCAAAAACGAGATGCTCATAGATGTCGTCGGAAATTACTCGCAACTGCGGATGCTTGCGCAACACATCCGCAATCCCGTCCAGCATACCAATATCAGCAACCGCCCCAGACGGATTGTTTGGGTAACTCAAGAGCAAAAGCTTGCTTCGGGCCCCAACAGACGCCTCGAGAGCAGGCGCCGAAAGGAGGAAACCAGATTCCGCAGGACAAGGTACAAAGACTGGCCTTGCTCCCGCAAATTCAACAACTTGAATGTACCCAGACCAACACGGTGTCGGAATGATTACTTCATCACCTTCGTCGGCAACAGCCATGACTGCATCGAAGATTGCCTGCTTGCCACCATTTGTAATCAGCACATCGGCCGGAGCTACCTGCAATCCCTGGTCTCTTGCAAACTTCCGAGCGACAGCACCGCGTAAGGCATCAGTTCCTACAATAGGCGGATATCGCGTCTGCCCGTCGATTGCGGCTTGGTGGGCCGCCTCAATTACGTGAGGTGGGGTCGGAAAATCCGGTTCTCCAATCGCTAGCGAAATGACGTCATGCCCCGCTGCACGGAGGGAGCGTGCGAGAGCAGCAGTTGCAAATGTGGCGGCAGGTCGGGTTCGAGTGACACGTGATGACAGCGGGTTCATCCCGCGTCAGCACCACACCCGAGGAAAATATTCAAGCACCTCCGTGGCTCTGGCAATATTCTCTCCAGACATCACGCAGAGCATTTCCAAGGTTCCGACCAAAACGGGGGGCGTCACAAAGCGGACTCTCCAGAACCTGCTGCCGGAGGCCGGCACGGAGAATAGCCAACGCCTTCAGATCGGAAGCAATGGAGACTGCACGATCAACGTAAGCTTCAGCGCTATTCGTCACGCAATCTGAAAGTCCGACATTACACAAATGGCTGACCGAGTGCCGTGCTGCGAAAAATTCTCCAGCTAATGTAATAACAGGGACACCCATGAACAACGATTCGCACGTAGTTAAGCCACCAGAATAGGGCACCGGATCCAAGGCAATGTCCACATCCTGATAACCTGAAATAAATTGGTGGTGCGCGGCACGACCGCGCAATTCCAAGCGCTCGACATCAATTCCGTACAAAGCCGCACGTTCTCGGAAGCGTGGAGGAATCATATCCTCCGAAAACTGTGGGCACCGCAAGACCAATCTTGCGTTTTGCACGCGCGACAGTATGCGTCCCCAAAGGCCAAGAGTTTCATCAGTAATTTTTGTAAGATTATTGAAACAACCAAAAGTAACAAACCCATTGTCGAGTGCAGGCAACGGCGTTACAGAAGGCGGACTGACAGGTGGAGAGTAACATACATAACCATCCGGGAGACGTAACAACCGCTCTGTGTAAAAGCGTTCATAGCCGTCCGGCGTCTCCCAGCGATCCGTAATGATCCAATCCACGCGCCGCATTCCCGTGGTTGCCGCCTGAGTGCCAACCCACTTAACTTGAACTGGAGCAGGCCGATAGGCGAGTGCACCCAACAGTCCGCTATCTCCAATACCGCTCAAGTCAACTAAGATATCTACTTCATTTTCAGCAATAAGCTCACCAATTTCTAGCAGATTTTTACCCGCACATTCATGCCATTTTTCTGCCAAACGATCAAATCGTACAGCAAACGGATCATGTTCAACATAATGGCCAAAGCACTGGAGCTTGAATTTCTCTCTATCGAGTTGTTCGAAGCCAGCGCATGTCAACCAACCGACAGGGTGCCGCTTGAGAGTGTGCGAGAGCAAACCGACACGCAAAATTCGGTCGGGATCAAAATTATTAATCTTTGTTAGCGGAGGGCGATCTTCCGGTGTACTCGAGGCAAGACGCTTCATTGCCGCAAGCATAATTTCTGCGGTGGTACCTTCCTGATAGGGGAGCAGGGAGCACTCAGTAAGAGCCAACAATTCCGCCGGAGCATATGGACTCGCGAGCTGTACATCTGCCATCGATCCAGAAATCTCGCCGGCTGACGCTTTAATAATGGCGCGATTTAATAAAATCATAGGAGATTTCACTGGAGAAATAACAGCATTCTCCAATAATATCATTGCCTCGCCATATTTATATTGACGTCCAAGAGCTACCGCGAGATCGTTCCTTATATCAACATCATTCTGTCTTTGCTGAAAAGCATCACGTAGCAGCTTCTCGGAAATTTCTGGCTCGAGATTCGCATCTCTCAAGCTCGCCATAAGTTGTAATATGTCGACATCATTCGGCTGGAGTTCCAGCGCAGTTTCTGCAAGCGCAATAGCCTCCTGGAGATAGCCCGCCTGGCGCGCAATTTTTGCCTCACAAGCAAGTTCTACTGCGGGTGTCCAAGGCGGGCTCTCAATGGCCACCTGAAACTCTCCACCCACGGCGGCCATAAGATCACGATGCATGAGAGCGTAAGGAAGACGATGGGGTGCCAGACGCCCCGCGACCGTGATGGCGTGGCAGGCTAGCCCAGGGAGCTCCATTTCCATCGAAGCAAAAGCAAGCGCATGCCAGGCTTCATGGTTCGTTGGCTCCATGTCCGTGGCTCTCGAAAGGTAGTCAAACGCCTCGTGAGGTTCGTTATCCTGTAATGCCAGAACTCCCGCACTAATGAAACATTCCACCCGACACCGAGGAAGAGATGTCGCTTTGCGATAAAGTGCCCTCGCTTCCTTCATTTTGTGCTCGGCGCGCCGACATTGGGCCATCCTAATCAGTGGCTCATCCCAATCAGGAGCCAAGCTCATGGCCCTGCTCAAAAGCGATGTCGCCAATGCCCGCGAACCATCTCGCTCAGCAATAATCGCTTCGGCGACTAGATCAGCCGCCGCCGAACTATGTCCAGAACTCAATGGTTCCAGAATTCTATTATCAGGCATGATGCCGCAAGCTGCGAGTAGTAGAATTAAACAAGGCCGTAGCCTCGTCCCATTTCCCTGTACTCCCCGCGGCGTGAACAGCCAGCAGGCAGGTATCCAAGTCAGCGATACCATCAGCAACAAGCTCACCGATGCAGGCGGACGCATCTACAAATGCACCCCGCTCGAGTAATATCGAAATGAGAATATTGCTCAGCTTTAATTTTTCGGCGTGATCTACCTCAAAACCACCCCCTAACCGAGTGAGAGCCGCCTTGATCGCCGCCTCAGCCTCTCCAGGTGCAGTACGCGCCAGCGCACCCAGAACCTGAAGGTTATCAGGCATTTCTGCCAACGCCTCACGCAGGCATGTATTCCCATCTTCGCTATAGCCAAGCTCAATGAGAGCTCGGCCGAGCATGGATTTGGCGGTCGCGTCATTTGGATCCAATACGACCGCTTCCGCCGCAGCCTTGGCGGCCTCGACCCAATTGTGCTCACCAAGGCTGATCTCAGAGCTCATTCGTAACAGAAGCGGGTTGGCAGGATGCTCGATAAGCGCATCAGCGACAATTTGCTTGGCACGATCATGATTGCCTTGCCTGAACTCAATCATGGCTTCCAATACTATAATTACGCCCGCATCAACACCATAGCGTCGTAAAGATGGAATCAAAAGTGCGGCGGCATTAATCTGATCGCGCTCAATCAGTTGCTTAATACGATTCAATATAATATTGTCTACCTGTGGCTTATCAGCTTTTTGCTGGAGATTAATGCTATTTTTTGACTCTTCCACTTTCTGTTCCTTTTGAACATTATTTGGTTAAACTGAAAACTCTTCCAATCACATTTACGCAATCAGAAAGTTGGCTTGAACAGCGAGGGATATTAGACTAGCCGATCCTCCTCCACTGCTATTCTGACTAGCCTGGTTCACGGCGAGGAATCGATCTGTGAAAGATTGCACAAAATTTTTATCTTGAAATTTTGCTATATTAAGGCGGCTGTTAATTGCCTGCTCTTGTGCCGTTAATGGCTGAAATGCGATCTGTTGGGGCAACCCTAGCGCAGTCGTAACGACGGACCGCATGATTGCATCACCCAAAATTTGCGTCGCATTCGTAAATTTTGAAGCATTTTGTATGAAATAAAGCGCATTTGATAACCCTGGCGTCTGTTTATCAAGTGACTGACGCCATAATACTTCGGCATACGCATTCGTTAAAGTTGATATTGTAGATTGTTTTTTTATTACCGACAGGCCTTGTGAATAAAATTGATACAACTGAGCGGTTGCCAACCATTGAGTATTTGTTGAAGCAAGTTGATTGGCAAGACCATTCGGGTCTTTCGTGTTTGACAGTAAGGCTTTCTGTGCCAGGGCGGGAAAGCTCGCTTCGGAGCCCAAACCATTTGCCGTCAACAGAACTTTAAGAACTGTTGGATTTGACAAAAGGTCTTTCGCTGACTTGGCCGAATTAACAGCCTTCGTAAATGCCGCGATATCTCTCTGCACTTGAGGCGCCTTAGCCTGCGCCTGGATATCCTTCGTCTCATTACGCTGGGCAATTTCTAGAGAAAGAATTGGATTCTGGGAGCTAAATACGGTTGAACCTGCCCCTCCTCCATAACTTGCCTCCAGTAGCGACGTTATGCTGGATGAGGAACCAACATTAGACGCCGAAAATAGAAGATTTATGTTGGAGGAAAGAGATACAGACACAGTGAGCTCCAGAAATTTACTTCACACTTTTCCGCTTAGACCGTTCGAAAAATTATCACAAATTGTTGCAACAAAATCTAAGTCTATTGTCTCAGCGTCCATGGTCCGGAGAACGGTATTTGCTACAGAAACAATCTGTATACGCAATGGTTCAGGCAAGGGGTTGAGTGGATCTAAGTTAGTAGCGAGCACTGTTTGCCAAACCCGCCTTGCCGTCGCGATGGCCTTAACACGCTCAAGTTCATTATCCGCAGTACGTAGCATTACACTAACACTACGAAACACCTCTGCGTCTTGCTGTCTCTGGTCTCTGAGATTATTTGCATTTTCGTAAGCTTTAAGTGCTTTTGCTTGATACGACATTTATGATCCTTTTTGATCACAGACTAGGAGATTTACTGTCTGGATTCGAGAACAGCTGCTTCGTGGCGCATAATCCGACGGGAGAGCTTAAGCGCTTCGTAACAATCATCGGCCTTTGCACATTCCAGTGCTCGGTCGAGTATCTCCCGTGCTAGTACAGAGGTTGTTGCTTGCTTGAATTGCTCAATGAGTTCGCGGGCCCTGATTAACGCCGCATCTCTTTCTTCATTCGTGCCTATGTATGCAGTCTGAAGAGCAAAATAGATCTGCTTCGCAGGCGTATTCACTTCGTCTGGACGCAATATTTGCTTGCCAAACATGAATCGAGCCTTCGCGGTAAGCTCTATCCGCGATTTTGTGCGGAAGCGGATCGGTGCACCATTTAGAACCATTATATCGCCTTGGCGAAGCTCCAGCACCAGAACCGACATTCGAGTATCCTTTATAAGGCGGCAGGCAGATCCGGCCTGTCACTGAGACAGACCGGATCCGAGCCGATCATTAGATCAGCTTCGTGAGGATGGACGGCTGCTGGTTGGCAATAGAAAGTGCCGAAGTGGCCAACTGCTGTTGAATCTGCAGCGACTGAAGTTTAGCCGATTCAGCTGCCATGTTGGCGTCAACAAGGGCGCCGAGACCGTTGCTCAGGGCGTCCATTTTATTTTGGTTGTATGTAATCTGCTCGTTGATCTGATTTGTCAGATTACCATAAGTGTTCAGATACGAGCCGACCGATGCAACCTGCGAGCTGAATTTCCCGCCCGAGGTTATGAACGCGGCGACACTGGAATATGTGCCGAGCGACTTTCCAACGGTGCTGAGGGCATTATACACAGAACTCAGACTGGTCGACGTGATCTTCAGAGTTGTCCCGCTGGCGTCGAGCGCAACATGAAGAGCCGCGCTCGTAAATCCGGAAGCAGAAGATTTGAGCGCCGAACTCGTTCCGCCGATGAGGGACTGGCCGTTATACCCTGCGCCCTTGATGAAATACTGGAGGTTCTGCAGCTGCGAGGTGAACTGAGCAGCATACTGTGATCTCTGGGACGACGAGATTGTAGAGCTCGACAAATTGACCAATGTCGAATCCATGCTCTGCATCAGGTTCGAGATATTGGTCAGAGCGGTATTGGTGGTCGACAGAAGCCCCTGGGTATCGCCGAGCTGCTGGTTTGCCGCAGTGAGACCCGCGACATTGGTGCGAACCGACTGGGCCACTGCAAAGGCAGCACCATTGTCAACGGCACTGCTGACGGAGTAGCCCGTCGAAATCTGGTTCTGGACGCTGTTCAGCGCCGTATTGATCGAGTTGAGGGTTTCAACGCCCACCATAGCGGCGGAGTTGGTGATAATCGAGCTAACCACACCGGACATGCTTTGTATCCTTGGCTATCATTTAGTCTTTGTTCCGCATTTTGCGAAGATGACGTATATTACGCCGCACTCGTTAACGCTCGATGAAGTTCAGCCTCAAATATATTGAGTGAGGCTCATCGTTTTCACCGCGGCGATAAGCTGATAGGACGCCTGCAATTGCGTCTGAGTTGATGAAAGCTGCGACAGGGTCTTTGCCATATCGACCTGGTCGAAGCCGGCCACCTGATTCGTGAAGGCCGTATAGGTATTCTGGAGATCAGAGATCTGCGTATTCACCAGCGCCTGGTTGTTCCCGAGCGCGCCTGCGTCCTGCGCCATCGTGTTGATTGCATTCCCGAGGCTGGACGATATTGCGCTCGCGAAGCCGGTAAAACTCGGATTGGATATCTGACTGGAATTCAGACTTCCTATCGCGGAGAGCGTTGTGAGAATGTCCTTGACGTAGGATCCGGTTGTATTGCTTCCGGTCGACTGGCCGATGAACTGGTTCCCACTTGCGACGATACCCGTGGTGATGGGTACCCCGCCGGCGCCAAGCACAGCCGGAGCTGCTGAATTACTCGACAAGCTGCTGGAAAATGGATTTTTTGACGCGCTCGTTGCCGCAGCAAACACACCGGAGACGGAAAGGCTGTTCGTGGCATTCTGAATGCTGACGTAAAAGGCCGCGCTGGTGAAACTCGTCGCGTTCGGAACTGGCGGTATCGTGCTGTCCTGCCCCGCGAATATGTAGCGTGTGCCATCCTGGCTGTTGAGCAGGCTGGCGATCTGTGTGACCGCCGTTCGCGCGGTTGCCGCAGCGGTATCCAAAGCGCTGCTTGTGAGCGAACTCACGCTCTGGAACTGTTGCAGCGCCTTGGACGCGATATCGCTGATCGTCTGGATCGCGTTCTGTTGGACGCCCATCTGGCCTTGGGCAACCTTCAGATTTGATATCGTGTTGTTGAGCGTATTCAGCGACGCGTTGAGCGTGAGCGTCGGGCTGGCAGAGCCGGACTGCGCGCTCTCGAGGCCCGCATAGGTTGTCGCGACATATCCGGTCTGGGACTGAATTGTCAGCTGGGCAAGCTTCTGGCTGGTGACGTTCGAATCACTTGCGAGTTGCTGGATCAGCCCGAAATTACCCGTGGAGAGTCCTGAAATGGATGCACTCATTGGACCATCGCCTGAACCGCCTGCCACATTTGCTGGGCGATCGTCACCGTTTTGGCGTTCGCCGCATACGCGTTCTGCAGCGTGACAAGCAGACTCATCTGCTGATCAATATTCACGCCGCTTGTAGATGCCGCCTGCGTCTGCAGGGCTGTTGCGAGGCCACTCGCATTCGTCGCGGCAGTTTTTGCCGAACTGCTGAGCGTTGCTTCGTTGGCGGTAAAACTCGAGGCAACGGTCGTGAGAGATCCGGAACCGGAATAGGGAAGAGTCGCAGTGCCGGAAGCATCGGAATATGTCGAGATCGCTGCGGGCTGCACTGAACCGCTCAGCGTTGTCGTGCCGAGTGCCGAGCCCAGAACATTCTGGATCAGGCCCGTAAACCCTGCCGGCCCACTTGGGGGATTTGGCGTAAACAGCACGGCCCCGGACGAGTTGGTGACTATATTCGTGCCGTCGCGCACCAATGCGGGGTTCGCCGTAACGGCAGGGTTGACAGTGATGGACGCGGAAAACGCTGTTGCCGAACTGGAGGGCACGCCACCCGAGGGATCCGTGAACAGGCTCAGGCCGGTATTGGCAAACCGGCTGGAAAGGGCCTGGGAAAATGAGTCGAGACCGCCCTGAATTTGGGGTAGCGTCGTGTTGACTAGCTGTTGCGCACCGCCAAGCTCGCCACCGAAACTGACAGCAGTGCCGCCAACCGAAAATGCGGTACCGCTCGCCGTCGATGAAACAGTGACTTGGGATGTACCGTTCAGCGGCAGTTCGATACCGTTCGGCGAAAATAGCGAAACCGCGCCGTTGGCTTGAGAAATCGTCTTCGCACCGGTCAGCGACGCAACGGTCTGGATAGCCAGATCCCGCTTGTTCGTCAGGTCGGCAGTGCTTTTGTTCTGCTGCCCGAGATTGACGATCTGCGCATTCAGCGAGCCGATTGTGGCCAGCGTGGTATTCAGTTTCTTGACGTCCGCCGCAACAGTGTTACCAATCGATTGCACGGCCGACTGGACAGTGTTGGCAATGGTGTTGATCTGGCTTGTCAGAGACTGGGCCGAGTTGACGACGGAAAGCTGCTGGACCGTGCTGGAGGGATCTGTCAGCAACGTCTGGAAACCGGATTGCAGATTGGCCACCAGGCTGGGCAGGTCGTTGTTCTGGCCGGGCGTCCCCATCACCTGGTCGATCCCGGACAGGGTCGAGGAGACGATGCCCTGATAGGAATTCTGCGCCAGCGACTGATTGACCTGCGCCTGTATGCTGGCGTTGAGCTGCCGCGTCGCCGGCCCGGCGATCACGCCGGAGCCTTGACCGCCGGCGGTTTCGGCCGAAAGACTGACCGTCTCAACCGAATAGCCGGGCGTCGTGGCGTTCGCCACGTTCTGCGACACAACAGCCATCTGCTGGTCGATCGCACTCAGCCCGCTGCTGGCGATCGCGAGTCCGGTTCCGATGCTCATAATATCTTGTTATCCGGTAAAAAGATTACGGAAGGGTAAACGGTTACTGAACCATATTGACCGTTGTCTGGAGAATCTGCTGTGCCGCCGTGACGACTTTCGTATTGGCGGTATAGGCTTGCTGGGCATTGATCAGGTCGGTGAACTGCGTCGCGATATCCACGTTGGAATTCTCGATCGACCCCGTCACGAGCGACCCGCCGCTGCCACCAACCGCGTTGATCGTCGCAGCACCCGAGGCCTGGCTAGCGGTTTCGAGCTGGGCGCTCTGGTTCTGCAGCGCATCCGGCGATGCGAACGATGCAAGCGGCACCTGGGCCACGAGTTTGGAAAACCCGTTGGTATAGTTCGCGGTAATGTTGCCCTGGGTATCGATCGACAAATTGCTGAAATCGCCGGAGGGCGACCCGTTCTGGGTAACACCCTGCAGGTTCAGCGTCGTGCCCGCATACTGGGTCAACCCGGTGGTGCTATTAGGACTACCAAAATCAAGAGTGATGTTCTGGGTAGCGCCATTGAATGTCGGCGAAATCTGCAATTGGCCGACCGTCGCAGTTGCACTCGATCCGGTGGCCGGCGTGATGGAGCTCAGCGTCCCGTTCGAATTGAACACGACATTCGCCGTGAAATTGGTGGGTTTTCCAGCATTGCTCGTATCATTCGGGGACGAAGCCGTCAGCGTCCACTGCGTCTGACCGCCCGCGATGGACGTTGGAGAGCTGAACTGGAGATCGAGTTGCTGGAGGTTGCCCAGAGAGTCATAGGTGTCCACCTGGGTGGTCACCGGCGTCGTCGTCGGCGTGGTCGGCAATGTAGCTGAAATCGTCACATTCGAGGTCGGAACCGGGGGCGAAGCGCCCTGGGAGACCTGGATCGGCGCGAGCGCCGAGGTGTTGATGGTTCCCGTCGTAGGGTTGGCCGCCCAGCCATCGAGATAGGCGCCGGAGCCGTTCACCAGATACCCGGAGGCGTTCAGCTTGAAGTCGCCCGCACGGGTATAATATTGCTGCGCGTTGAAAGTCTGGGTCGTCTTGCCACCAACAGTGTTGGTGCCGGCCGGCATCGATACGGTGAAATATCCGTTGCCGTTGATCGCCATGGCAAGCGGATTGCTCGACTGGGTGATCGTCCCCTCGACCGTATTGGTATAATCCGGGTTGGCCACCACCGAGTCAGGGCCGTTGCTGGTCGCAGTACTCTGGACAAGATAATTGATGAAATGGGTGTTGACGCCCTTGTAACCGGTCGTCTGCGCGTTCGCGATATTGTCGCTGATATTGGTGAAGGCGGCCGACTGGGCCTGCAGGCCACTGACCGACGTATCCAAAGCACCGAAAATCGACATCCTGTCCTCAGCTCCAAATGGTTGACGGCTCATCCGCGGCGCCGCCAGCTTCGCGTGGGCGACGGTGGGAAACGCACTGTTCGGCTCGCTGCACGAACCATGCCAACGGGCGGACGCAAGCCAAGCCGCCTTATCCACCCGGCCCGGCAGGTTCGACCCGGCAGAAACAGCCGGCCACTTCGGTCGAACCCGGCAGATTTTGCCGCCCTGCTGCCTGACCGGACGGACATATCCTTGCGTTTCTGTCGGAGCAGTCTTGGCAAGACTTTTGCTTATCCCCGTACATGACCTCCGGAACCGTCATCCCCGCCACACCCAGCCTACCCGCCGCGCCGCCGGCGCAGGGCAGCGCGAACTCCTCGCCCTCCTCCACGGATGCAGGCGCCGGAAGTTCTGGGAGCAACGTCGCCTGCAGCCAGACCAGCTCAACCATGGCATCGAGGGCATCGGCGGCGGCGAATAAGCAGACCGATTCCAGGACGGCGGCAGGCGGGGGTCATGCTCCCTCCTTCGGCGCCGCACTGGCCGGGGCCACCAAAGGATCCGGCGACACGACAGCCACTGCCGCCGGCAGCACGGCCGAGACTGCGTCCAAAGCGGGAGCAGGCACCAAAGCCAAGACGGCCGGAAATGCAGGCGCTCATCAAGAAAGTGGCACCGCGGGCGCCGGGGTGCAGATCGCGACAGCCGATCCCGGCGCCGCCCTGCCGACCATGCAAGCGGCTGGGACACCGTCAGGCGCCAACGCCGGACAGACGAAGGACGCATCACACATGACTGACCACAACGGCACGGCGACGGGCACGGCAACAGCCTCTGGCGCCACTACGGCGAGCGTGGCGCCAACTGCACAAACGACGACGCCGCAACCGCCGGCGGGACCCGTCATCTCGATCATGGCCGCGGCGGCGCATCTGCCCGCCGGCAGCCAGCCACCCGCCCCATCCACTGACACCCAAACCGCGCCGGCGGTGCCCGGGAAGATTTCTGCCAACAGCCCCCCGACCGCGGCCGCTGGCAGCGCGTCCGCCGCCGGAGCCACTTCCGCCGTCTCCTCCTCCGCTGCAGCAGCGTCAACCGCACCGACACCCGCCGAAGCCGCCCTGGCGCATGAGGCCGTGGCGCGGTTTCATGCAGCGCTCGCCACCGCCAAGTCCGGGCACGCGGATCCGGCCAGTGCGAAACCATCATCCACGGCGACGAGCAACACGACATCAGCACCAGTTGCGACCGGCACCGCCGGACAATCCGGCGCGACTGCATCGCCCGGAGTCGTCGCCTCGCCCCTGCTTGCCGCATCGGCCGCCACCTCCGCGCCGGCCGGCAGCGCGAACGGCGCGGGCGCAGCGACGAGCGCCAATCCGGCTTCGGCGTCGAGCCAGATTTCTGCGGCCCTGGTCAATGTCAGCAAGCTCGACGGGTCTCACGCCAGCGCCAGCGCCAGCGCCGGCGCGGCATCGGGCACCCGCCTGACCATCGCGCTGGCACCGCCCGCCATCGGCACCGTGACGCTGCAGATCGACCGTCACGCCGATGGCAGCTCATCGGTCACCATCGGCGCCAGCCATCCCGATACCCTGCTCGACCTGCGGAACGACCACTCGACTCTCGATCAGGTTCTGACGCAGGCCGGTTTGCCGGCAGCCAACCGGAGTATCAGCTTCAACCTGATCGAGCCGCGGCCCGGCGCCGCGAGCCAGCCGCAGGCCGGCAACAGCTTCACCGGCGGCTTCGGGGGCAATCTCGGGGGCGGCTTCGGATTTTCCGGCGGCACGCCGCAGGGAGGCTCGGGCGGGGGCTCGGCCCGGAACGCCGACCCCGTCTACCGGACCCCGGCCATTGCCGCCGGCGTCGCCACAAACTCGGTGGCAGAAGCCGTCGGCCTGCCGGCAAATGTGGCGCTGCGCCGCTTCGGCGTGAATGTCATGGCCTGACGATATGCCCTACCTTCCGTTCCGAATCCGATTCCAAAGGAGCCCACGATGACCAGCAGCGTCGCCTCAGTCGCCTACCAGCAGAGCCAGCTGACGGCCGCCGCCAACACCGCTGCTGCCGGCATCGGCGGCGCGAGCTCCACCTCGAGCACCAGCGGCACCGCCAGCTCCTCCAGCACGGGCGGCAGCTCGACGGCGAACGCCCTGAGCTCGCTCTCCTCGAACTACAACAACTTCCTGACCATGCTGACCACGCAGCTGCGCAACCAGGACCCGACCAACCCGGTCAGCTCGAGCCAGTTCACCTCCGAGCTCGTCCAGTTCTCCCAGGTGGAGCAGCAGATCAACACCAACCAGAGCCTGACCCAGCTGCTGCAGCTGACCCAGGCGGGCGACCTCACCCAGGCGAGCGCGATGCTCGGCAGCAAGGTCACCGCGACATCGAGCCAGCTGCCGCTGCAGAACGGCACGGGGACGCTCAATTTCAACGCACCGACATCCGGCCCGGTGGCGATCGCGGTATACAACAGCGCCGGCCAGCAGATTCTCGACAGCGCGATCAACGCCACCGCCGGCAGCAACTCCTGGACCTGGAACGGCAAGGATGCATCCGGCACACAGATGCCGGACGGCGCCTATAACGTCGCCGTGGTCGAAGGCGGGGCAAATGGCGCCACCACCACCCTCCCCTTCACCATCACCGGGACCGCCACCGGGGTGACGAGCAGCACCAACAGCGTTTCGCTGCAACTCGGCAACGTCGCGATCCCCTTCACGGCGGTTACCAACGTCACGAAATAAGAGTTCGCGCCCCGGGCCAGAAGCGGCCCGGCCGTCGCCTTGGGCCGATCTCCATCGCGGAGGTCGGTTGCAGTTTCCGCAGCCGGCGACATACTCCCGCAAATTGGGCCGTGACGTTGCCGGGCGGCGCTCAAGAGCAGCGCAGTAGTTATGCGTCAGTATCACTGTTATATTTACACTCACTGTATTGTGAGTGTGTGTGGCACACGTTGTCGCGCCACCCAGGATTTCAAAAATCGCATATCACGTCCTGCGCGGAGACGCCGGCCGGCATGTCCGCCACCGCAATCGCGGTGAGTCCAACACCGTTTCGGATCCCTTTTTCGCACCGAATTTTCTATACGCATGAAATTGTTGGATATTTTTATTCCTTAAATAAAATAAAAAATATCCATGGACGGTTTACCGAAAAGTAAATTGATAGCGTAAATGTAAATTTCTAATTACAATATTTTCTTTCTTAATATTTTTCTTCTTACAGATTCAAACTATCATATCTCTTGTGCATTTAGAGTATTCGTTTATCTAAAAGAAAATGAATTATCGAAATCGGAATGAACCAGATAATTCTAATTACGTAATGATAAGGGTGCCCTGATGAACTCGCTCTTCCAGAACGGCAAATTTGATGTCGAAATCGATATAAAGAAATTCAATTTATCCGTTTTCTGTGAAGCTGATGACGTTTATATTGAATTTCCTGAAAATATATTCAATGTACATTATTACAAAATCAACAATGACATATTTAAGGAAATACGTGAAAATATCATTGCAAGCGATGTATTTTTGTTTGTTTTGCAGGGGCATAACTTCTCCTCCCTTGCCAATATCACCGAAATTCGCGATCTAACGCGCAAGCCGATCATCATCCTGGTGAAGAATTACAGCGAGGCCGTGGCCGTCACCTTGTTCAGGATCGGCGCCGACGAGGTTCTCGACGCATCGATCGGCATGCATGATCTCGAAATCCGCATCAGCAACATGGTCAAACGCCAAAACAGGCACGCTCCCCGAGACATCGAAACACCGAGCGTCGCGATCGCGGATTTCCTGTTTCTCAACATTCGCAACCGCGCCGTGCTGCATGAAGTCTTCACGCCTTACGAGCTGATGGCGCTCAGCCTGCTCGTGAGAAATGCCGACAAGATCCTGTCCCGCAGCGACATGGCATCGGCCATCAAGGGGCGCGCCGTCGGCTATAATGATCGCAGCATCGATAATCTGATGTCGCGTATCCGCAAGAAACTCCGGACGCTCGGCCTTGAGAAATACAAGATCCGCAGCTTCAATTCCGTTGGCTATCACTTCATTTCCGGTGGTGAAAATTTCATCGCCGATCTCGACAACGCGCTGCAAACCCAGATTTACGCGGGCATGAAACCCCGCGACGCCGAAGCGGCGTCATCGGGCGCAGACTGGTAATCACGCTTCCGCTTTCAGGCAGCCAACACCAGGCCTCCGCGCGATCCGCGATCCGCGCGGAGGCAAGTGCGCCACGAAATTCACACTCAGAGCCGGACCGAAAAAGATAGTTGAGCGATTTCAGTAGGTTGTGATTCTGCCGGTTTGCAACAACAGACGGATTCGCAATGGCTTGGACTGAAACCGC